>DASXGU010000166.1:0-2481 GCA_036488915.1 Gemmatimonadaceae bacterium
ACGATCCGGCGGCGCGCATTCGAGCCCTTCTCCTCCACCAGATCGAGCGCGACGTAGGCGCTCGGATCCTTGACATCCTTGTAGCCCTGAGCGACCTCGTGGCTCGATAAGGTCGTTCCGCACCGGGCGCAATACGGCAAGACCTTGTGTCCGCGATAAAGGCGGCCCCGGCGGAACATCGTCGCCAGCGCCCACCAGACACTCTCGATGTAGTCGTTGGAGTACGTGACGTACGGATCGCTGTAGTCGAGCCAGTAGCCAATGCGCTCGCTCAGCTGCTGCCAATCTTCCTTGTAGCGCCAGACGCTCTCGCGGCACATCTCGTTGAAGCGCTCGACACCGATCTTCTCGATCTGCTGCTTGGCGGTGCGGATCCCGAAGTCGGTCTCGATCCGCTTCTCGACCTCGATCTCCACGGGCAGGCCGTGGGTGTCCCAGCCCGCTTTGCGCGCGACGTGGTTGCCGCTCATGGCGCGGTAGCGGCAGAAGAGATCCTTTATGGTCCGGGAAAAGACGTGATGGATTCCCGGGCGCCCATTGGCCGTTGGCGGCCCCTCGAAAAAAACGAACTCCGGCTTTCCCTGAGCCTGTGCCAGAGTCTGCTGAAAGAGCCGCTCGTCGCTCCACCGCTCGAGCATCTCCTTCTCCAGCTCGTCGGGGGAGCGGTCGGTGGGAAGGAGACGAAAGCGCCCGCCGTGATTCCCGCTTCCCGCATCCCTCTCCCCGCTTCCCGGCTTAGCGGGGCGGACCGCGGTCATTCTCTGTTCGGCCCCGAGGAGTTGCTGCCGGCGCCGCGGAGCGTGCTGGCGACGACTTGCGAGTCGGATGCCTCGACTTCCGAGAGCTGGCGGGCGATCAGGGTTCGCATCTGCGACAGGTAGGTCCGCCGCGAGCGATCGAGATTGTCGAGCTCCTCTTCCATGCGCCGCACGTCCGCGCGCGCCGCTTCGACGATCCGCTCGCCCTCAGCCTGCGCCTCGCGCAAAATGAGCTGGGCCTCGCGCTCGGCCTGCTCGCGAACTTCGCCGCGGAGCTGCTGCGCCGCGATCAGCGCGTCGTTGAGGGCCTTGTCACGCTCGCGGAACGCGCGCAGCTGCTCGTGGAAGCTCCGCGCCTTGGAGTCGAGATCCTGATTGATGCGCGTCAGGCGCTCCATTTCTTCAGCGACCTGATCTCTGAACTGATCGACGCGCGCCGGATTGTAGCCGCGGAGCGCACGACCGAAGTCGTAGCGCCGCACGTCCAGTGGTGTGAGATGAAATGCTTCGTCGATCATTTGGCCCTCGCTCCGAAGAGGGTGGTTCCGAGTCTCACCATCGTCGCGCCTTCTTCTACAGCGATCTCGTAATCGTTGGACATGCCCATCGACAGCTCCTCCGCCGGATGTCCGACACCGGCGAGCGCAGCGCGCGCTTCCCGCGCCTCCGCAAAAGTCCGGTGAAGCTGCGACTCGGTAGCAGTAAAGCTAGCCATTGTCATGACTCCCCGAATCCGAACACCCGAAAGCGCCACCAGCCGTTCCGCCTCAGGCAAGAGCTCAGAGGCCTTGTAGCCGCCCTTCGAGCCTTCGCCCGAGAGGTTCAGCTCCAGCAGCGCATCCACTGCTCGCCCGCGCGCTAACCCGAATGCGCAAACGGCGTCAGCCAGGCGCGCACTGTCGAGCGAATGCAGGAGCACGAACTGGTCGAGCGCCTTCACCTTGTTGCGTTGAAGATGACCGATCAGATGCCAACGCACCGGCACGTTGACCGCGGTCATCTTCTGCACCGCTTCCTGAACCTTGTTCTCACCGACGTCGTGCAGCCCGGATTCGTAGGCAGCGGTTGCCGCCTCTGGCCCGTGGGTCTTGGTGACGGCTACGATAGTGACGTGCTGCCGATGCCCACCCCGCGCGACAGCGGCGTCGATCCTGGCTCGGACATCGGCCACGCGCTCAGCCAGGCCGGGAAAAACCATAAGCGCGAAATTTAGCGGCGGAGTGCCTGGCGTTCAATTCATCTCGCGATGCGACAACGAGTTGGAGCGAGCGGTTAATCCCTCTCCATTCCGAAAGTGCGCGCCAGGCGGTCGAGCATCTTTCTGTTCGGACCCTTCACCTCCACCGACACCGAGCCGGCGTACGCCGTACCGGTGACGCGCACGACCCGATCCGGTGTCGCGTAGGTCGGGCTCGTCCCCTCATACTTGAGCGTGAAGTTTCCCATCAGCGAGTCGCCGTCGCACTCGACGGTGATGTGCGGGGGAATCGTGACCTCGATGCTGCCCAGCACCGCCACCGCCTCGATCACCGAGAGTCCGTAGCCGATCTCGGCCTCCCTCAGATCCAGCTCGACGCTCCCCAGCACCGCCAGGGCTCGAAAATGTCGCGGCAGCTCCCAGCGGCCCTTGCGCTCGTTGCTGCTCAGAACGGAGACGACGCCGGCGTTGGCCCGGGCGTGGGTCACCTGCCCAGCGCGGTAGTCGAGCGCCGGCTCCAGCGAT
>DASXGU010000185.1:0-1889 GCA_036488915.1 Gemmatimonadaceae bacterium
CGACCAGCGCGGTATAGATGATGGCGACGACCGACAGCGCGAAGATCAGCGGCGCGAGATGCGACGTCGCCTCCGGGAACATCGGCACCGAGAAGCGCAGGAAACCGTAACCGCCGAGCTTCAAGAGGATGGCGGCGAGGATAACCGAGCCGCCGGTAGGCGCTTCCACATGGGCGTCCGGCAGCCAGGTATGGACCGGCCACATCGGCATTTTCACCGCAAACGAGGCAAGGAAGGCAAACCAGGCCCAGGTCTGCAGCGTCAGCGGGAACGGATGGTGCAACAGCGTTGGAATATCGGTGGTGCCGGCCTGCCAATACATGGCCATGATGGCGAGCAGCATCAGCACGGAGCCCAAAAACGTGTAAAGAAAGAATTTCAGGCTCGCATAGACCCGGCGGGGACCGCCCCAGACGCCGATGATCAGGAACATCGGGATCAGGCCGCCTTCGAAGAACAGATAGAACAGCACGAGGTCGAGCGCGCAGAAGGTGCCGACCATCAGCGTTTCCAGCACCAGGAACGCGATCATATATTCGCGCACCCGGCGCTGGATCGACGTCCAGCTCGCCAGGATCGAGATCGGCATGATCACCGTGGTCAGGATGACGAAGGGCAGCGAGATGCCATCGACCCCCAGGGCATAGGTGATCGTGCCGCCGAGCCACGGCCGTTTCTCGACAAACTGGAAATCCGCGGTCGAGATGTCGAACCGCCACACCAGGATGAGCGACACCGCGAAGGTGATCAGCGTCGTCCATAGCGCCGCCCAGCGGGCATTGCGCGCGCCTTCCTCGTCCTCACCGAGCGTCGCGATGAAGAGCGCGCCCAGGAGCGGCAGGAAGATGACGACGGAGAGGATCGGCCAGCCCGTCATCAGTGCACTCCCGTGAACATGAACCAGGTAATGAAGGCTGCGACGCCGATCAGCATCGCGAAGGCGTAATGATAGAGATACCCGGTCTGCAGCCGCACCACGTTACGCGTAACGTCGAGCACGCGCGCCGAAACGCCGTCGGGGCCGAAGCCGTCGATGATGACGCCGTCGCCGCCCTTCCAGAACAGCCGGCCGAGCCGTATCGCCGGGCGGACGAACAGGAAATCGTAGATCTCGTCGAAGTACCACTTGTTGAGCAGGAATCTGTAGAGCAGCTGCTGGTCGCGCGCCAACGCGACCGGCACATTCGGATTGATGAGATAAAACCACGCGGCGACAAGGAATCCGCCGATCATCATGACCGTCGGCGCGAGGGCGATGGTGAGCGGCAAGTGCTCCATGTCCACGAGCACCGTGTTGCCCGGTGCGTATTTCAGCGACTCGCGGAAAAACCCGAGTGCACCCTCGCCGGTGAACAGACCGAGGAAGGGCCAGCCCGCGGCAAGCGACCCGAACGCCAGGATCGCCAGCGGAACGAGCATGACCTTGGGGCTTTCCTGCGCCGCTTCATAGTGGTGAAGATCGTGCGGCGTGCCGTGAAACGTCTTGAAGATGAGGCGCCAGGAATAGAACGAGGTGAGCGCGGCGGCTGCCACCGTCATGATGAAGCCGTAGCTCGACAGCGCGCCTTTGGCGACGTCGTCGGCTTCGATGATCGCATCCTTGGAAAAGTAGCCGGCGGTGAAGGGAAATCCAGTCAGGGCCAAGGTACCGATCACCATCACGACATAGGTGAAGGGAATTTTGCGCCACAAGCCGCCCATGTGGCGGATGTCTTGCTCGTGATGCATGGCAAGGATGACCGAGCCCGAGCCGAGGAACAACAGCGCCTTGAAAAATGCGTGCGTGAACAGGTGGAACATGCCGATCGAGTAAGCGCCGGAGCCCATCGCGACGAACATGTAGCCGAGCTGAGAGCAGGTCGAATAAGCGATGATGCGCTTGATGTCGT
>DASXGU010000002.1:0-3068 GCA_036488915.1 Gemmatimonadaceae bacterium
GGCGCAGTACGGCGGCAGCTGGGATGCGATCGCCAAGGCTCAAAGCGAGCTGGCCACGTTCTCACCCGAGCTACGCTATCGCGGGTTCGGCGGTGGCTCGACGCTGCTACAGCTCGCCGCGGGGCTCATTCGTGTGGCGTCAGAGAGTGCCAAGCCAGACTCCGCCCGTCTCACGCAGTACCGGGGCATGGGTCTCGACATGATTCGGAACCAGGTGGTCCAGCCGATTCCGATCGACACCGCATTCGAGCGGCTGGCGATCGCGGCGCAGCTCCGCGCGGCGCAGGCGGAGCTGCCGGCAAGCGATCCTTTCCTGCGGGTAGCGCTCAACGGACGTACGCCCGAGGCGGTGGCCGCGGATCTGGTCAGGAATACGCGGGTCGGCGATCCCGCCTTCCGTCAGTCGCTCTTGCAGGGAGGAACGGCGGCGATCAACGCGTCGACCGATCCATTGATCGTCTGGGCGCGCGGCGTCGATCCGCTGAATCGCGCCGTCACGGCGCGTGCGCTGGCGCTCAATGCCATCATCACCGCCAACAGCGAAAAGATCGGTCAGGCGCTGTTCGCCGCCTACGGAACCGCGCTGCCGCCGGATGCAACGTTCACCCTGCGCATCAGCGACGGCGTGGTGAAGTCGTTCCCGAGCAACGGAACCATCGCTCCTTACAAGACGACGTTCTATGGCCTTTACGGGCGCTCAGCGGCGTTCGACGACAAGGATCCGTTCAAGCTCCCCCAGCGCTGGGTAGACCGGAAGAACAATCTCGATCTCAGCACCCCATACAACTTCGTCTCGACCAATGACATCATCGGCGGCAACTCCGGAAGTCCGGTAATCAACAAGAACGCCGAGGTAGTTGGCCTGGTGTTCGACTCGAACATTGAAGGGATCTCCAACCGCTTCATCTTCTCGTCTGCGGTTGGTCGCACAGTGAGCGTGCACTCACAGGGAATCGTCGAGGCGCTGCGCAAGATGTACGACGGCTCGCGCATTGCGGACGAGCTGCAGGGCCGTTAGGCGCTCTGGTTTGACATCGTAGCCCGGTCAGTCGGGCGAGGGCGAGCTCAGAGTCCTCGCCCGTCTGCCGTTTTGGGCGCGCGACAGCGCGCCCTGAACGGCGGACTTGTCTGCGGATGCTCCTCAGAGTTCGCCCTCGCCCTCCTTCCCTGTTCCGAATCTGGAGAGTGCGCCTCTTCGGCCGTCAGCTCGTGCCCCGCGGTCGCTTCCGGGCAGCACGTCGCGCACAGCACCACAAGGCGCAGCGCAGCCCCGGCTCGCTTCGACCCAAACCGAGATGCAAGCAGCAACACGCGAGCTGAAGACTCAACGCGCGATGCGAGAGATGGCGCCGTAGACGAGCCGTGTGCCGAAGTGCAGGGACTCGAGCGGGACACGCTCATCGTTTCCGTGCATGCGCTCCTCATCCGATTGAGCCATCGGAAAAGGCAGGATCCCGTAGGCCTGGACGCCGAGCCGGCGCAGACGCGCGCTGTCGGTCACGCCGGTGCTCAGGTAAGGGACGACAGGAATCTTCGGGTCCAGCTCGCGCGCCGCCGCCGAGATGGCCGCAAACATTGCCGACGCCGGGTCCGACGCGGGCGCCTCCTCTCCGCGCTGTGTAACCTCTATGGTGATTCCCGGCCCGGTCACCACCGCCCTCATTCGCTCCACGACTTTGTCGATCGACTCGCCAGGCAGCGTTCGCACGTTGAGCACCGCGCCGGCGGAATCGGGTATCACGTTGAATTGCCTGCCCGCCTGCAACATCGTCGGCGAGATTCCGTTGCGCAGAACGGCGTTGAACACCGGGATCCGCGACACGATCTTCGCGCCCGCGGCAGACTGGCTCGCGTTTCCCGCCACGAGATCGAGCATCGCTGCTTTCTCTTCTCCACTGGGCCAGATCTCCGCCAGTCGCGAAAAGAACTGTCGCGTGATCTCGGTGAGCATCACCGGCTCGGCGTAGTGCGACAGCTGCTCCAGCGCGGTGGATAATCGAAAGATGGCGTTGTCGGCGAGCGGAATGGCGGCGTGCCCGGCGCTGCCCCGCGCCGTGACGGTTACGACGTGCGAGATTTTTTCCGCCGCCTGAACCGCCAGATAGGTGCGGCCCCCCTCGATGATTCGGGTGCGCCCTCCTTCGTTGATCGCGAACTCGGCATCGAGCAGCTCCGGGTGGTGGGACACCAGCCATCCCATGCCCCACTCCCCGCCAGCCTCCTCGTCCGACGTCGCGATGAACACCACGTCCCTCGCCAGCTTCTCGCCTGTCGCCCCGAGGCCCCGCTGGAGCAGCAGCATCGTCATCAGATTGACGGCGAGCATGCCCTTGTCGTCTATCGCGCCGCGACCATAGAGATATCCGTCTTTCACCTCACCGCCGAAGGGGTCGAACGTCCAGCTCTCCCGATCCACTCCCACCACATCCATGTGCGCAAGCAGAATCACAGGCCGGCGCGAGCCGTCGCCGCGGATGCGGCCGACCACCTGCGCGCGGTTCGTGTCGGGGTGGAGCAGCTGCGTGTCGATGCCTTCCGCCTTGAGCGCGCTCTCGATGTAGAGGGCCAGAGGCAGCTCGTTGCCAGGCGGATTGACGGTGTCGAACCTGATGATCGTTTGGAGCTTCGCGATCGTCTCGGCTCTTGCGCCCTCCCAGTCAGGGCTCAAGCAGATCCTCGATCTTCCTGATCAACGGAGCGAAAGAAAGCCCATTTTCGCCGGCGCGGCCGGCGATCTCGTCGGCGTTCTCGCGCTGACCCTCGGCGAAAAGCTCGCGGACCATCCACGGACCCGCGCTCGGGTTCCGGAACCAGTCGGCGTCGAATCGCGACGTCAGCTCCTCGTTGAGCACCGATTGCAGCTGCCACGCGCGCAGATAGCGCGCCGAGTAGTAGCGGGGATCGACATCGACGAACGCATCGGCCCGATCGTACTCGAACCCTGTGGCATCCCCCAGCAGCGAGACGTACAAATCGGGAAGCTCGTCCCAGGCCACGTCGCCGCCGTACAACGCCCTCTCGTAAAGAAGCTTCGCCGAGTAACGGCGGAGGAAGTGGAGCTCCTCGAG
>DASXGU010000034.1:0-10392 GCA_036488915.1 Gemmatimonadaceae bacterium
GCAGTGGTGGTCGTGGCCGGAGTCGTCGCGCAGGCGTAGGCGACGATGATGATCGAAGACACGACCGCAATCGCAGCGGGAACCCGGTCGGACATTGGACCTCCCCAGACGGTTTGTGGCACGACGGAATTAAATCAATAAGCGGGAGGCGGGATACTCCCGCCTCCGCCTAATGCCTTGCAGAGGTTTCCAATGTGCTAACCCCTCCGCCCACCCAATCCTTTGCTGTCGTTGCCCGCGCTTCCGGCCTCACCGTGCCTTCCCGACGCCCGCCGGGTTACCGGCTTCGCAACGCAGCACCACTGCTCGATCGTCTCGTCGTCGGCGCGATCCCACGCTTCTGGCACGGGGGCGAGTCGCCGCTTCTCGCCCGCCGTCTCGAAGCAGAGCCAGCCGTACGCGAACTCCGCCGCCACCGGGGCGCGGGTGTCCCGGGTGTCGCGCGTGCCCAGTCTCCGGTCGCTCCCGTCGCGGCGCTCGGAGCTGTCGGTTCGATCTTCGTCGACGATTCGCCGCTGGCTGAAGCGGCGCTCGACGGCAGAGGGATGGACCTGCCATACATCCCAGATGCGTCCTTGCTGATCCCTGAAAGTTTTGTGGGTCACCGGATTTTCTTGAGGCGTTCGGGGTGGGGAATCGAGGGCTGCGAAATGCTTGCCACGCCGGTCACCAGCCGCGGCTCAAGCGGGACGCAATCGTTTTCTTAACGCGCGTCGATCCGCGATTCGCTCGCGGCTGCCGCTGCCGCGCGCGGCTTGGACGGTGGTCGCGTCGGTCCCGACCCAACTCCGAGCCGATCGATCGCCGCTGCTATCTCATCGAGGTCGGCGGGCGTCAGGACGAGGGTCGCGGCGTCGATCCAGCCATCGATCTGCGCCGGCGACCTCGCTCCGACGATGGCGCCGCTCACGCCGGGCCATGCCAGCGTCCAGGCCACGGCGACCGCCGCCACCGACGTGCCGTGCCGCTCGGCGACGGGCTTGAGTGCGTCGCGGAGGGTGATGTTCTTCTCCAGTCGCGGTGTCTGAAAATTCGCGGATTTTTTTCGCCAATCGTCGCGCGGCATCTGCTTCACCTTCTCGGCGGTGAAGGAATCGGTGAGAATACCCGATTGCATCGGGCTGTAGACGATCACCCCCGTCCGATGCGCGTTGCACCAGGGGATCTCGGAAGCGGCGGCGTCCCGACGGATCAGCGAAAAAGGCGGCTGGAGCGAGTCCACGTGCCTGAGAGCGTCGATCTTTCTCAGCAATGACACGTCGAAGTTGGAGACGCCGATCGCGCGGACCTTGCCGTCCTCCACCAGCTGCTCCATCACCCGCCACGACTCCTCGACCGGAATCCCCGTCGCGTCCGGCCAGTGGATCTGGTAAAGGTCGATGCGCTCGACCCGGAGTCGTTTCAGAGACGCCTCGCATTCGCGGCGTATCTGAGCCAGCGACCGGATCGGCTCCTTCGAGCGGTCATCGCCCCAGATCATCCCGCACTTGGTGAAGATGAAGGGACGATCGCTCGCTCCTCCACGCCCGGCCAGCATCCTTCCGACGACTTCCTCGGAGTGGCCCAGTCCATAGACGGCGGCCGTATCGATCCAGTTGATGCCGCGCTCTAATGCGTGGTTCATCGCCGCGATGGACTCGTTGTCGTCCTGCGGCCCCCACGCGAAAGCCCAGCCGCCGCCGCCGATGGCCCACGCGCCGAAGCCGACGGGAGTGATGTCCATGCCGGTGGTTCCAAGCTGGCGGAGAGAAAGACCCGTATTCATGATTACAGTTCCAGGAAGGGTGGCAGCCGGCGTCGGCCGAGGGACGATATCAATGCACTCGACAAAAGCAATGCCAGCGTGGCCGTCGCTGCGCCTCGAGGATTGGACCGATACGCAGTCGACGCTGCACCGCTGGACGCAGATCGTCGGCAAGACCAGGCTCGCCTTCGCGCCGATGCAGAACCATTGGTGGCAGATCGTCCTCTACGTCAGCACTCGCGGCCTGACCACGTCCCCCATTCCGCACGGCGAGGGAACGTTCGAGGTTTCCTTCGACTTCATCGATCATCAGCTCATCGCTGAGACCAGCGACGGCGCACGCCAGACGATGAGTCTCGAGCCGCGCACCGTCGCCGAGTTCTACGCCGAGTACAAGGCCGTCCTTCGGGCGCTCGGCATCGAGCCGAGGATTTATCCGGTGCCGATGGAGCTGCCGGACACCCTGCGCTTCGGCGATGATCGCATCCATGCGTCATACGATCCCGATTCAGCCCACCGCGTGTGGCAGATAATGGCCCAGGCCGATCGCGTGCTGAAGGAATTTCGCGGGCGCTTCATAGGCAAGTCGAGCCCGTCGCACTTCTGGTGGGGATCTTTCGATCTGGCGTGCACTCGATTCTCGGGGCGCGCGGCGCCCGTCCACCCCGGGGGAGTCCCCAACTGTCCCGACTACGTGACGCGCGAGGCGTACTCCCACGAATGCAGCAGCGCCGGCTGGTGGCCGGGCACCGTCGGATCCCCAGTTGCCGAGCCAGCGTTCTACGCCTACTCGTATCCGGAGCCGCCGGGCTTCGACGCTGCCGACGTCGGACCCGAAGGGGCGTACTACGATCGGCAGATGCACGAGTGGATTCTTCCATACGAGCTGGTCCGCGCGTCCGACGACCCCGACCGAATGTTGACCGAGTTCTTGCAAAGCAGCTACGAGGCGGCGGCCGATCTCGGAAAGTGGGATCGCGCATTGCTGGAACGTCCCGCCGGCTGGGCGCCGCCGCCATCGGCCGCACCCGCCGAGCGTCACTCCGGAATCCCGTGATCACCGATTGCACCGGACTGTTTCGTGCATTGATGAGATCCACAGCGGTCGGCGTCATCCCCGACACCGTCGAGAATCAATCCATGCGGCCCGCCAAATTCCGTCCCGACCCAGGAGCAAACCGATGAGAGCCCGAGACATCATGACGAAGAAGCCCGATTGCTGCACCCGCGATCAGACGGCGCGCGACGCCGCGCAGGTGATGCGCGACCGCGACTGCGGCTGCGTGCCGATCGTCGACGATGCGGGCAGAGTCGTCGGCATAGTCACGGACAGGGACCTGGCCATACGCGGCATCGCGATGGGGAAGGAGGGTGACACCGTCCTGGGCGAGCTGATGTCGGCGTCGCCCGCGTGCTGCAATCAGGACGACGATCTCCGGGACGTCGAGCAGAGAATGGCGGAGGTGCAAGTGCGGCGGATTCCGATCGTCGATGCCGGCGGCCGCTGCCTCGGCATCATCTCTCAGGCCGATATCGCCCGCGCCGCGAGCATGGACGACGGTATCGTGACGGGCGAGGAAGTGGCGCTGGTGGTCGAGCAGATCTCGCAGCCGAGGAACCGGGCGAAGGCGAAATCGGACGTCCGGGAGAGCGCCGTCCGCCTGTAGAGGGGCCCAGCTGTTTGCGGCGTTATCCGCCGCTACGTCGCTCGTCTGACTGAATGAGACATCAGGTCAGGAAGAGAGCGTGAAAAAATATTGCAACTATTGCGGCGAGCCGATGGAGGCCGGCGCGAAGGAGTGCCAGCAGTGCGGATGGGACATTTCGCACAACGGGCCTCCATCCACCGATCCGGGTGACAACAAAGCCCGCGTCGGCGTGGCGATCGGGCTCGTCATCGCCTACGCGACCGTCGCTTTCATGATGCAAAGCACGCCGGCCGCCGCCCGGGCCGCCGAATTGCCGCGAGCCGAACAGACAACAGAAGCTACCCAGTACACGTCCGAGCCAGTGGCTGAGCCGGCGACGGCTATCGGGACCGTTCCCGCTACCGTAACCGCCGTTCCTGTCAAACCCGGCAAGCCCGCGGCTCTTCTCAGCGTCAAGGTCGCGGATACCCGGAGCTCGAGCATCGCGGCGCGCGACGCGCTTCAGTATTCGTTCGAGGTTCCCGAGACCGACCAGAAGTGCAGGCTCGTCGGCTCGACGAAGGGTGTCGGCGGATTCGGGCGAAGCATCGAGGTCTTCCTTCTCACGGACGACGAGTACGTGTTCTGGCACGCCAACCCCGCCGCAATCGTGAATTCCTCGTGGGAAACTTTTCGCGGCTCCGAGAACACGCTCGACTACGACCTGCCCGGTCCCGGCGTGTACCACTTCGTCGTCTCCAACGAGATGTCGGGAACGCCCCAGAGCATGGCCGTCAAGGCTCAGGTTCGCTGCACGAAGTAGGAGTAGCCTGAAGGGCCACTGCGGAACCCTACTTGCAGACGAGGGTCCGCCACCCACGCTCCAAGGGGACCCATTGAATCGCATTCTGATCAAGTGCCCGGCCACGGGCAAGATGATTTATACGGGCTATTCGATGGATCCACAGACCTTCGAGGCGTCGCCCATAGAAGAGATGGATCCGATCGAGTGCCCTGCCTGCCATCAGGTCCACCGTTGGACCAAAAAGGACGCCCGCTTCGAGCGCGATCCGAACGAGTAGGTCTCCGGGTTAATCACGCCCAAAAGCAGGCCCCGATAAGGAACCGAACCGGCCTGCGGTAACACCGACAGAATTACGGTTTCGTTTGGGCCACTCCTTCGTGTTCATAGAAGCCGCCCCATGGCGGCATAACACATCAAGGAGCTCACCCTTTTTATGAAATCCAGATTTCCAAAGCTCAGCGCCGCCACGTTGATCCTGGCGCTTGGAGCAGCTGCCTGCAGCACCGACCTCTCGGGTCCCCCGGCTCTCGATGACGCCCAGATCGATGCCGACATCGCCTCGGCCTCGGGAGCTACCGTTGCCTCGGAGGTCGCAGGCTTCACCGACAACGTCGCAGCGGCAGGATCCTTCAGCATGGTCTCGCCAAGCTTCAACGTGAACGTCGGCTCGGGCACCCAGCCCCGCCTCAACGGAATTTCGCCGACCTGCAGCTATGCGTCGGGCCGCTACACCTGCGCCGCCACGACCGAACAAGGCATGAGCGTCAGCAGATCGTTCGCTTTCTATGATGCCCAGGGCGGCTCCCTTCAGACCTTCGATTCGACCAAGGTCGAGTCGGTCAACTTCCAGGCGCAGATCGACGGCAACTTCCAGCGCGACCTCGTCTGGAGCGTCGGCATCCATCGCACTCGCAACGCCACCGTCAGCGGATTGATCAGCCTCAAGCCGCAGCGGAAGTGGAACGGCGTTGGAGCAGGCGCCGACACCGTCAGCCACATCGGCCTCGACGGCATCAGAAGTCTCGCCGGCACCGCGGCCGACACCGTCAGCAACGTGCTGATGCCCGGCAAGGATGCGGCGAATCAGATTCCTCTGAGCGGCAGCATCGTGGTCGCTGTCGACTACACCGCGTCGCTCCAGGGCGCCACGGGTACCGCCAGCAAGGAAGTGAAGCGTCGCGTCGTCGTGACCTTCGACGGCACCACCTCCGCGGCTCTGCAGGTCGGCAGCCTGAATTGCGTGCTGCACCTCGACACGAAGTCCGTCGATTCCTGCCAGTAAGAGCACGGCCTGAAAAAAAGGAACGCCGCGGAGAGATCCGCGGCGTTCCTTTTTTCCGGGCTAGTTCGAGTAAATCGGCTTGCCCCTGATCTTGAAATAAGCCGACTCCATTATCAGCGCCGCCGTATTCAGACTCGGAACTCCAGTCGGCCGCTGAGTCCCCTCGTAGACGCCGGATCCCCACCCGGCTGCTGTCCCCGCGGGCTGCACGGTGCGAAGCACCAGCTGGGTGTACGCGCTGGGAAGTACCGCGTTCCAGCCGAACGCCGCCTTCGAGCTGACCCACCGCGGCCGGTCCACAACTTTGTCCTCGCCAGGCCCTTCGACCACGAATGAGTTGCCATGGTGCCAGACGCTGTAGTAATAGAAGTAGTAGGGCGGGTCGGGCAGCGCATCTTCGGTCACCGCCGTCACGATGCCGGTCTGCTGGTATCTCGCCGCCTGTGCAGCCAGAACCTGCCCGGCCTGCGCTCTCAGATCGGGAGTGCGATAACCAAGCTCCAGACCGATCATGATGTACGGCTCGCTCATGACGCGGTCGTTGCCGCGGCTGTCGGTGAGAATCCGCACACCGTTGACGTTGACCGTCGAGACGTTCTTTTTCACGTCGAGTCCGCCGTTGTTGACGTGCGCGCCCCACATCGAGAATCCGCTGAGGGCGTACTGCTGGTAGCCGATCTCGGTCTCGTTGAACTCATCGCGGGATTTGGTGGTCGGGTCGACGTCAACGCCACGCAGGAACCCATCGTCGAGCAGCTTTCTCATGTCCAGGCGGCGGACGATCTGCGTCGCGAGCGGGGCGTACTTCGGGTCCTTGAACGAAACGATGCGGAGCCAGACCAGAAGCCGGCCGATGTCCACCGACGAATAGCCGGCCCCGACCGTCGATATCTTCGACGCGTTGTCCACCATCCTTCCAGTCTTCGCATCGTAGATGCGATTGAATGCTGACTTGTCGAACAGATCTACGGTCGAAAGCGTCGACAGGATGCGCGAGATGTGTGAATCGTAGGTCGTTGCGTCGATGAAGCCGAGGTCGCGCGCGACGAAGTTCGCGGCGATGCTGCCGGCGACATCCCACAATGTGACGTTGGCGTAGTTCGCGTGCGCGCGCGCAAGTCCGGTCGCCGGCTCGGTGATGCGATTCACGAAATTCCACGACGTTCTCGCGGCATTGAGATAGAGCTGGCTCTCGGCGGCGCTCACTGCCGGCCCCGCCGCGGCGGGCCGCTGCGCGCCGGAGGCCGGCGGCTGCTGTGCCTTCGAGCACGCCGAGCTGCCGACGAGCGCGCCGAGAGGAACCGCGAAGCAGACCAATATTTGTTTGAGGCGCATGTATTCAGGGGTGGAGGAAGCGTGCTCGATGATAGCCCGCTTCGCGATGGCTGAGCCCGACCTGTCGGGACAATGACACCGATGCCCGCGCATTCAGGCGTCCAGGTATCGTTCGAATGCGCGCGCGCACGCCTCGTAAAGCAACAAGCGTGCTCCGATCGACTCCATCACGTTACCCACGCATGACATCGCGTCACACACCCATCCGGGCGCATCGAGTCGCACATTCCGCGCTCGGCGTATCACTGCTGCTCGTACCTGGTTCGTTCGTTTCTGGGCAGACGCGCGCGGTGAGGGCGGGGCGGCACTTCGACCACGTCGTCGTCGTGGTGATGGAAAATGAAGGCGCGCAGCAGGCGCTCGCCGATCCCAACGTCGCGGCGCTGGTGAAGCAGGGCGCGTGGTTCAACAACTATCACGCCCTCTCGCATCCGTCGCAGCCGAACTACCTGGCCCTCATCGCGGGCAGCACCTTCGGCATCGACCACGACCATACTCCGGCCCCGATCAGGGAACCTTCGATCGTCGAGAGGCTCGAGGCAAAGGGACTGACCTGGAAGGCTTACGCGGAGGACTATCCCGGGGGCTGCTACCTGGGCAGCGCCGCCGGAAAAGGCTACCTCACACCGAAAGCGACACCGACCGAGCTATACGCGCGAAAGCACGTTCCGTTTCTGGCGTTCGCGGCAATCCAGGGCAATCCCCGGCGCTGCAGCCGCGTCGTCAACGCGCGCGAGTTCATGCTCGACGCGCGCGCGGGAGCGCTGCCGAATTACGCGTTCTACAGTCCCAACATGTTCAACGACGGACACGACACGCCGCTCGAGACGTCGACCATCTGGCTGCGCAAGTTCGTGGATTCGCTGCGCGGCACCGCCGGGATGCGCAAGCGAACGCTGCTGATGATCACGTGGGACGAGGGTGGCGGCGACGACCTGCGCTCCAACCGCGTGCTTGCCATCGTGCTGGGGAACGGTATCGTTCCGGGCCGGTACTCCGAGCGGCTCACACACTATAGTTTGCTACGGACAATCGAAGACAACTTCGGCTTGCAGCCGGTCGCCGACGGCGACGCCAACGCCGACCCGCTTCCCCCAAAGATCTGGCGCGACTAGCCCGCACCGTTCGCGATGGTTACGCGCCGGCAAACATCCTCGAGGAACACCGATGCGCCGTTTCTTTCTGACCCTGTCGCTTTTTGCCGCTCCCGCACTCGCGGCGCAGTCGTACGAGACCACCCACACCTTCGCTCTGGGCGGCGAAGGCGGCTGGGACTACATCATCACCGACGCGCCCAACCACCGGCTGTTCGTCGCCCGGCAGAGCCGAGTGATGGTGGTCGACATGAACGACGGCCACCTGATCGCGGAAATCCCGGTGAATGGCGCGCACGGCACGGCGCTGGTGTCGGACATCGGCCGCGGATTCGCGACGTCCGGCAACGACAGCTCGATCCTGATGTTCGACTCGAAGACCTACAGGCCGCTGCTCAAGATCCGCGCTGCCGAAGACGCCGACGCGATCATTTACGATCCGGCGTCCAAGAAAGTGTTCTCGTTCAACGGCGACGCCAATAACTCCACGGTGGTGGAGCCGCGTCGCGGCACCGTCGTCACCAACATCGCGCTCGGCGGAAAACCGGAGTACGGTCAGTCGGCGCGCGACGGAAAGGTCTACATCAACCTCGTCGACAAGAACGAGATCGTCGAGGTCGATACCAAAACGCTGACCGTCAGCCGTCGCTGGTCGACGCTGCCATGCAAGAGTCCGGTGTCGATGGCGATCGACACCCGCAACAAGAGACTGTTCAGCGGCTGCCGCAGCGGCGTGATGGCGATCTCCGACTACAACAAAGGCGCGGTCATCGCCACTGTGCCCATCGGCCAGGGCGTCGATGGCGCCGGCTGGGATGCCGGTCGTCGCGATGCATATGCCTCCAATGGAGACGGAACTCTTACCGTCGTGCACCAGGACACTCCCGACAAATACAGCGTCGTGGAAAACGTCCGCACCGCCGATCGTGCCCGCAACATGGGCATCGATCCCGCCACGCACCGGATCTATCTCGCGACCGCGAAGTTCGGCGAGGTTCCGGCGGAATCCACCGCCACCAATCCGCGGCGTCGACCGCCGATGCTGCCCGGTACTTTCTCCATCCTGGTGATCGAGCCCACAGGCTCTCACTGATCATGATCTTTGAGCGAAGAAGGCCCGCGGAGCAAATTGACGGCGACGCGGGTATGACAATCTTCCACCACACATAACGATGCATCCCACCAGACACCGTCTCGTTTTGTCTACTTTACTGCCAGCGACAGCCATCGCCGCAGCCTGCGCCCCCACGACGAGCCCCACCACCGCCGGCCTGGCGCCGTCGCCCGCGACGGTGAGCGCCACCAATCCCTTCTTCGTCGAAAGCAACCTCCCGTACCACGCGCCGCGCTTCGACGTGATTCGCAACGAGGACTATCAGCCGGCGCTCGAGGAAGGGATGCGCCGGCAGATCGCCGAGATCGAAGCCATCGCCAGGCAGACGACGCCGCCGACCTTCGACAACACCATTGTAGCGATGGAAAAAAGCGGCGCGATTCTGACGCGCGCCTCCAAGGCGTTCTTCGGGGTCATCGGAGCCAACACCAACGACACCCTGCAGAAGGTGCAGGAGATCGAGGCGCCCAAGCTCGCCGCCCACAACGATGCCATTTATCTCAACGACCAGCTGTACCAGCGAGTGAAGAGCATCTACGACCGTCGCCAATCACTCGGCTTGACTCCCGAGCAGCTTGCCCTGGTCGAGCGATACAACCGCGATTTCGTCAGATCCGGTGCGCAGCTGTCCGAGAGCGACAAGGTTCGGATGCGCGAGCTCAACAAGGAGCTGTCTGAGCTGTCGACCGATTTCAGCAAGAAGCTTTTGGCCGGAACCAAGGCCAGTGCGCTCGTCGTGGACAATGTCTCCGATCTGGCCGGGCTCAGCCCCGATGAGATTCAGACTGCCGCCGAGACGGCGAAGCAGCGCGGTCTCCCGGGCAAGTGGGTTCTGCCGCTCCAGAACACGACGCAGCAGCCGGCGCAGGCCGAGCTGACGAACCGCGCCACCCGCCAGAGACTGTTCGAGCTGTCGACACTCCGCACTTCCCGCGGTGACAGCAACGACACCAGGGCCACCATTCGCCGAATGGCGGAGCTTCGTGCCGAAAAGGCGAAGCTCCTCGGCTATCCCAACTGGGCGGCGTACGCGCTCGAGACCCAAGGCGCAAAGACGCCGGATATCGCGATCAAGCTGCTCACCGATCTTGCACCGCCCGCGACGGCGAGAGCTCGCGCCGAGGCGGCGGACATGCAGAAGCTGATCGACACGCAGGGTGGCGGATTCAAGCTCCAGCCGTGGGACTGGCAGTATTACGCCGAGCAGGTGAGAAAGGCGAAGTACGATCTCGACGAGTCGCAGATCATGCCTTACTTCGAGCTCAATAACGTGCTGCAGAACGGCGTCTTCTACGCCGCCAACAAGCTGTACGGGCTCACCTTCAAGGAGCGCCACGACATCCCGGTCTATCAGCCGGACGTGCGCACATTCGAGGTGTTCGACGCCAAT
>DASXGU010000052.1:0-1787 GCA_036488915.1 Gemmatimonadaceae bacterium
GCTGGATGATTCGGTGTTCGAGCGCGAGGAGGGGCATCTCTATGCCTGCTGTCCACAGCTCAAGAAGCCCAGGGACGTCGAGCGGCTGTGGCGCGGCCTCAAGACAGGTGAAGTGTCGGTCGTGTCAACCGACACGTGCACCTTCGATCGCGAGCAGAAGGCGATGTGGAAGGGGGACTGGACGAAGATTCCAATGGGGCTGCCCGGTCTCGAGACACTCTTGCCACTGACCTATACTAAGGGAGTGCTGGCCGGCAGGATCTCGCTGGAGGAGATGTGCACCAAGCTGTCGACCAATCCTGCCAAGATCATGGGCCTGTACCCGCGCAAAGGCGCGATCCAGGTTGGCGCTGACGCCGACATCGCCATCATCCATCCCGAGAAGACCCACAAGATCGATCCTGAATCGATGGAGACCAATGCGGACTGGTCGCCGTACGAAGGCTGGGATCTGGCGGGATTTGCGCGGACAACGCTTTCTCGTGGCGAAATAATCGTCGACGACTACAAGGTCGTCGGACGTGAAGGACGCGGGCAATGGCTGCCGCGCAAGACTGCCGGACTGGCGTCGTGACGACCGTCGCCACGGGCGGAGCGTACAGCCCCGACGCGGTAGCCCATCCGGCCGACATCGAGGCGAGTCCGCTCTGGAACAAGGATCTGGCGCCGACGCCATTCTCGCGGCGCACGTGGTCCACCTACAACATCGCCGCCCTGTGGATCGGCATGAGCGTGGTGATCACGACCTACACTCTCGCGTCCGGTCTGATGCAGGAAGGGATGACGTGGTGGCAGGCGCTGATGACGATTCTGCTCGGCAACATTGTGGTGCTGATTCCGATGGTGCTGAACGCGCACGCGGGAACGAAGTACGGGATCTCCTTTCCCGTGATGTGCCGCGCCAGCTTCGGCGTGCGAGGCGCCAACATCCCGGCGATGCTGCGCGCGGTAGTCGCCTGCGGCTGGTTCGGCATTCAGACCTGGATCGGCGCGCTCGCCCTGAACACCCTGTTCGTGGCGGCGTGGCCGAGCTGGGGCGGAGTGACGTGGGGGGTAGCGCTCGCGTTCGCGCTGTTCTGGCTGCTCCAGGTGGCGATCATCGCTCGCGGAATCGAAGGAATCAAGATGCTCGGCAGCTACGCCGCGCCGTTCCTGCTGTCGGGCGGGATCCTGCTGCTGCTGTGGGGAATCCGGCACGGCGGTGGGCTCGGACACATCCTGAGCGAATCGCAGCGGCTGCAGGGGCAGACTCAGAACGTCTCCTTCTGGAAGCTGTTTCCGCCGGCGCTGACGGCGAACGTCGGGTACTGGGCGACGCTCAGCCTCAACATCCCGGATTTCACGCGCTACGCGAAGAGCCAGCGATCGCAGGTGCTGGGGCAGGCGATGGGACTGCCAACCACGATGACGACCTTCGCTTTCATCGGCGTCGCCGTGACGAGCGCGACGATCGTGATTTTCGGCAAAGCCGTCTGGGATCCGGTGGTCCTGGTGACCATGATCGGCGGACCGGTGCTCATCATCTGTGCCGCGCTGGTCGTGCTGGCGGCGCAGCTCCACACCAACATGGCGGCGAACGTGGTGTCGCCGGCAAATGATTTCTCGCATCTGAGTCCGCGGCGAATCAGTTTCGTTACGGGCGGGATCATCACCGCGATCATCGGGATTCTGATGATGCCATGGAAGCTCTACGCTGGCGCCGGCGCGTACATCTTCACCTGGCTTATCGGCTACTCCAGCCTCATGGGCGCGCTCGGCGGAATTCTGATCTGCGACTACTGGCTGCT
>DASXGU010000099.1:0-2960 GCA_036488915.1 Gemmatimonadaceae bacterium
GGGGCGCTGGCGCGCTGGGCGCGCTTTCTCACATGGTACGGTCGAGGCCTGTGGCGGCGTCAGACCGAGCGCTGGCATGCCAGTGGTCCGATTCCAACATTCGCATCCCGTCGCAGCGAGAACTTTTCGCGAATGTTGGAATCAAAGGACCGCTAGAAAATTTTGATTCTGGTTGAGCCCTGGATTTTGACGTTCGCTCCAGTGCGCGGTCGGAAGGGCGAACGTCAAATCCGCTCCACTGGTGCCGCCGATCTGAACTCCCTGACTCGCTCGCGGCGAAATCGGATTCAGGGACTTCAGATCGAAAGCGGCACGGTTCACTCCTCCTCGTCGTCCTCGTTGTCGACCTCGGCCTGAGCGTCCGCATGGGTGTGGCCCTGGTCATCCCAGAGCTTGCGATAGACGCCGTTCTTCGCCAGCAGCTGTGCGTGAGAGCCGCGCTCGATCGCCCTGCCGCCGGAGATCACGATGATCTCGTCCATGTCGACCACCGAGGTCAGGCGATGGGTCGACCAGATCATGGTGCGGCCCCTGGCGACTTTCAGCAGCGTGCGGTTGATCGCGGCTTCCGTGGTCTGGTCCAGCGCGGAGGTCGCCTCGTCCAGCAGCAGCACCGAGGGATTGCGGATGATGGCGCGCGCGATCGCGATGCGCTGGCGCTGGCCGCCTGACAGCGTGTCGCCGCGCTCGCCGACCGGCGTGTCGTATTTCTGCGGCAGGCTCATGATGTAGCGGTGGATCTCGGCCTTGCGCGCCGCCTCGACCACCTCCTCGTCAGTCGCCCCCTCCTTGCCGAGGCGGATGTTCTCCTTGATCGACATGTTGAACAGCAGGTTCTCCTGGAACACCACCGCCATGCTGTGTCGCAGGGATTCGAGCGTCACTTTGCGGATATCCACGCCGTCGATGGTGACGCGGCCCTCATCGGGCACGTAGAGGCGCAGGATCAGATTGAGCAGCGTGCTTTTCCCGGAGCCGCTCGGGCCGACGATGGCAATCGTCTTGCCGACGTCGAGCTTGAGGCTGAGATTGTCGAGCACCGGCTGCAGCGCACCTTCGTACTGGAAGGTGACGTGATCGAAGGTGATGTCGTGGGTGATGCGCGGCAAGTCGGGCGCGCCCGCCCGATCCGAGCCGCGGGTCGGTTCGTCCAGCAGTTCCTGGATATGCCGGATCGCGGCCGCCGACGAGATGGACACCGGGATGAAATGCATGACGTGGGCGATATTGTAGGAAACCTCCCAGAACGCGCTCTCGAAGGTGACGAAGGTGCCGATGGTGATCTGGCCCTTGGTTGCGAGATAAGCGCCGATCGCCAGCACCACCAAATGCAGCAGCAGCACGGCGATGGTGACCGTGCGTTCCACCATGGTCGATAGAAATGCGGCCGCCGCATATTTGTCACGCGCCTGGTCGTTGCGCAGCTTGAACCAGCCGAAGGTGCGCCGATGCAGCGTAAAGGCCTTGATCACAGCCTGGGCCGCGATGTTCTCCTGCACCATACCGAGCAGCCCGGACTCATTGACCTTCTGCTCGTAATTGGCCTTCACCGCTTTCGGCGTGAGGATGCGCGGCCCGATCAGCGTGATCGGGAATACCAGCAAGGCCACCGCGGCAAGCTGCCAGTTCAGGAACAGCATCAGGATAATGCCGGCGATGAGCTCGAGGAACGGAAGCACCGCGCTGTTGACGAAGGTCCTGACCGCTCCTTCGAATGCGGAGAGGTCAACCGAGAACCGTGACAGGATTTCGCCGCGCCTGGTGCGCTGAAAGAAGGCCGCAGGCAGGCTCTGCACGTGATCGAACAGCCGCGTGCGGACGTCGGCGATGATGGCGGCCACCAGCCGGGCGTCCCACTTCTCGTACCAGACCGCGACGATGGAGGTGAAAATGCCGGCAGCGGCAAGCACGCCGAGGATCTTGTACAGGGCCTGGAAGTCTTCCTCGCCGAGCGCGTCGTCGATCAGGAATTTCAGGCTGAGCGGCATGATGACGTTGAACAGCGTCTCGACCACGACGCCGAGCCCCACGAACGCGATCAACTTCTTGTAGTTGGCGAGGTATGGCGTGACGAATCCGTAGATCGTCGCGAGCGCGCCGGCAGCTTCCTGCGCGGTGAAGACGACGAGGTCCTCGTCCTCCTCGTCGTCGAGCTCCATTTCGAGCTCGTCGTCCTCCTGCTCGTCGTCATCGTCGGACGGCGGCGCCGGCTTTTCCGCCGTGCTCACGGCAGCGAGCTTCCCGGGAACGCCCGCATCGTCCGCGGAAGCGGCGATCTTGTCCTCCGAGATGAGCGGCTTGGGCGCCATTGATCCAACCGATGTTACGCGGCCGAAATCCAGCGGCCCCCCGACGTCAGTCCGGTTATAACGGGCCGGAACGCGATTGTCAGAGCCTTAACGCCACAGCGGAAATAAATCGGGCGAACAGTCAAAACCCAGCCCTAATCGTCCTCCTCTTCGATCTTGTCGAAGAAGGAGTAACGCAGGCTGTCGGCGTCGGCATACCAATGCCCGGGCCCCTTGTTGGCGGCAAGCGTCGCGGCCCAGACGGCGTCGGTGCAGTCGTTACGGTGCATCGCCAGATCGAAACCGTTGCCGAAGAACAGTTCCGACCATTCCCACCAGGTGCCGAGCTTCCTCACCCCGCGCAACAGATCGTAGCGATCAATCAGGGCCGGCGCCATGTCGGACGTGATCGAGCCGAACATCACGCCGGTTGCAACCACGCGGTTGATCTCGCGAATGGCGCGTGGAGCCTGCCTCTTCGACACGTGACACAGGCTGGTCTCGTACACGATGTCGAACTCGCCGTCCCTGAACGGCATGTCGACGACCGAGCCGAGCTTGTTGTACTTCCTGAGCGCCTTGGGGGTTTTGGCGTGGACAAGGCGATTGTTCTCGAGGCCCCAGGCATCGATGCCGCGTTCGCGTAGCGCACCGACGAGCTCGCCGGACGCG
>DASXGU010000147.1:0-5377 GCA_036488915.1 Gemmatimonadaceae bacterium
CCCTCATACGATCCAAAGAAGTGAATCTTGTCCTTCACGATTGGGCCGCCAAGGCTCAGCGCTGACAGCGTCCGGTTGTAAGTCGGCTTGGTAAAGCCCGCCGGATTGGCCGCCTTGTCCTTCCGCTGGAAGGTGTCCAGCTGCACCATCGAAGCGTTCTGATATCCGACGAGCGCGTTGCCGCTCCAGGTATTGCCGCCCGATTTGGTGGTCGCCGTTATCACGGCGCTGGTCGCCTTCTGGTACTCGGCCTTGAAGTTCTGGGAGATGACGCGGTATTCCTGAACCGCGTTCCGCGGGAATGGATTTCCGCGGCTGGCATCCTGCCCCGCAATGCCCCCCTGAGTCAGGTCGTTCTTGAAGCTGGTACCGTCGATGAACAGGTTCACGCTCGACGGCGCCTGACCGCCGGCGGTGACGGTTCTGAACTGCCCGTTGACGCGATCTTCGGTGACCGTCACCCCGGGTGCGAGCTGAGCGAGGTCGAGGAAATTTCGGCTGGGCGTCGGAAGCTTGGAGATTTGCGCCTGAGTTACGTTGGTCGCTCCTTCCGACGTTCTCGTCTCGGTTCCGGTGGCGGCAGTCACCACCTGCGTCTCGAGCTGGGCAGCCTGGGCTGCCAGCGCGAAATCCTGGATCTGCGTGGATCCAATCTGAACGACGATTGTCCGGTTCTGCGGTGCGGTGCCGATCCTGCGCACGTTGACCGTGTACGTCCCGGGAACGATGCCGACCAGAGTATACTCTCCCGCGTCGTTCGATAAAGCGTTGCGGGTGACTCCGGTACTTACGTTCCGGGCCACGATCTGGGCGCTCGGAATCGGCGCGCCGTTGTCTCCGGTGATCGTTCCCCTGATCGTGCCGGTGGTGTTTTGCGCCGACATGGTCGGTGCCGCAAAACTCACCAGCGCGGCGAGGAAGCCGATCGCCCATGAAAATTGTTTGAAACAATGCTTGTTGCTCATCTTGATTCGTCTCCGTTGTGGTTGTTGCACTGACAAACATTCCAGTGTATCAGATTGAAGCCATCGCCTTTCCAAGGGTTGCGGGTGGAGGAGGACGTTCCGCTGGCTCTGCTCGGGTCGAGCGGCGGATGACAAGCTCTGTCGACACGCGCTCCCGACGACGCGCGTGGTCGTTCTTGTGGGCGATGCCGTGGAGCAGCAAATCCACTGCACTCGCCCCGAGCTCACAGATCGGTACGTGCACCGACGACAAAGGTGGATCCATGTAGCGCGCCAAGGGGATGTCGTCGAACCCCGCCACCGCTACCTGCTCAGGAACTCCGACGCCCGACTCGCGCAGCGCGCTCAGCGCGCCGATCGCCATCGAGTCGTTGGCCGCGAAGATCGCCGTCGGACGATCGTCGAGCTCGAGTAACTCGAGCGCAGCCGAGTAGCCTGACGCCTCGGTGAAATTGCCAGCGCGCTCCAGGAGGTGATCGGGAAGAATCCCCGCCTCGCGCAGCGCCAATCGATACCCGCGCAGTCTCTCCGCCGCGTCGTAATTCCGCGGCGCACCCTTGATGATCGCTATCCGCCGGTGACCCAGCGATGTCAGATGCGCTACCATCTCCTTCGCCCCGCGGCAATTCTGGATCGTCAGCGAATCGATCTCGTTTCCCCGCGGCACCGAGCAAAGCAGCACCACCGGAATGGTGCTCGGCAGATTGAGCAGCGATTCGGCGTCGAGATCGGGCGACATCACCACCACGCCATCCACCCGCCCGCGCATGGCGCGGATGGCCGTCTCGATGCCGTGCCGGTCTGCGTAGGCCCGCGAGATCAACAGGTGGAAGCCGTTCCTCTGCGCGGTGTCGTCCATGCCGCGAATTACCTCGGAAAAGAACTCACCGTACAAATCGGGCAGCAGCACACCCAGCGTCTCGGTCTTGCTCGTGATCAGGCTGCGCGCGCCGCTGTGCGGAACGTAGCGCATTCTGCCGGCGACTTCGCGAATCAACCGGCGGGTCTCATCGCTCACGGGCCCGCTGCCGTTCAGCACGCGCGAAACGGTTGCGACCGACACGTTTGCCTCACGAGCGACATCCTTGATAGTGACCATTCGCCTCACCACGACGTGCGTGCGCGTCGACGCTGGTCGGGACAGGCGATGGGTGGGGAACGCCTGCCAACCGGGTAATTGCCCTAAATATGTAATCGTTTACACAGGGGGCGCCAGTGACACCTCCGCTCACAAATCCGGCCTACGTTCGATGATAGACATTGTGCATCCCCTGATAGGAATCAGCACTCGCCCAATTTGCCGAGAACCATAAGTTGGAGGTCCTCGCAGGGCCGACTCCCGAGCAGGAGCTACCGGTGGCTGAACTGAAGATCGACCCGCAGCGCCCAATCGACATCGACATCAGGGCCGAATCACCGGAAGTCTTCAGCTTCACCGCCCAGTACCGCGCTCCCGGGCACGACTACGTCGATTTCGCCTCGCCAAAGGATGCGGTTCGCGCCAATCACAGCAGCTTCACCATCGAGCTGGACGCGCCGATAAAACGATATACGGATCTGCGGATCTATTTCCTGGTCGGCGGCCCCTCCAGCCATCCATTCCGCATCATCGTCCAGTGCTCGCAGAATGGCCACGCACTCGGCCAACCTATAGTGTGCGCGGGGACGATCGCAGCGGATGGGAAAATCGCGTTCAAAACCGCCGAGGCCACCTTCATATGAGGGCGACGCGACTCGCCGGAGCATTCTTCGCGGTCGCGGTTCCCGCGCTGCTCGGCGCGCAGCTGCCCGCCTACAACGTGCCCGATGATCCTGCGTTCGCCTTTCTCGACGTTGCACCGAAGAAGATCGCCAATCCCGGCACCCTGCCCGCGCTGGGGCTCGCGCTCGCCAACGGGATCGACGTCGATGGCCGCGTGAACACCGGACTGGCCGTCGCATTTCTGCCGTCGAGCCTGGTTCGATTCTCGCCGAGCCCGGACGGCTACCGGAATGGACGCCCCGCGTTCTGGCTCTACAACACCCAGCTCTCGCTGGCGACGGTTCGCGCCAGCGGCGATACCGGATCGACAGATTTGGGTTTTGGACTGCGTACCATCTTTCGCGGACCCGAGCCTTACGCCGATCCCGAGTTCCGCGACGACCTCGCAGCCGTGCTCGATCGATGTCTGGTCGCGGCCGGGCAGGCCGACAGCTCCACCCTCGTCGTCCAACAAAGGGCCGGGGTGCGTGCCGTCTCCGTGAGGGATCCGGACGACCCGACGAGAATTCTGCGTCCGACCGAAGGAGTGCCGCTCTCCTCGGATACTCTGGAGCTCACCTACCTGGATTCACGAGGCAAGCCGAGTCGCACCGAGAAAGTGGTAGTGCGCAAAAATCAGGAACGGCGGCGTGATCACCCAGGACACCGTGCGGGCCTGGAAGGCTGCGCCCAACACCGTGAATAGCGAAGTCGCACTCGACTGCGGCAACCGCGGAAAGGCGCGAGCTCTCCGACGTTGGATGGATGCGCACTGGAACGACGCGACTCTGGCTCTGTCGCTCGCCGCCGGGACGCGTTTCGCCCGATCGACGCTCGGTCATTCCCATTCGCTCGGCGGCGGAGCCTGGGTCGTGGGCGGCCTGCCCATACGCTTCCGCGCCGGCGGGCCCGATGCGAAAGTCCACAACATCGGACAGCTCTCCGCACAGCTTCACTACGCCAGCGCTGCCCGGTCGAGTGGGTCCGCTACCCATTCCACTGACTGGGGCGTCAGGGTCGCCGCCGGCTCGGCGAGATCGAACGCATTCGGCGAGCTTACGAGAGGATTGACCACGGCAGGCGGGAAGAAGGCGCGGGCGTGGTCGACCGGCGTCGAGTACATGGCTGCGGAAAGCGTCTGGTTGTCCGTCGGCGTCGGTGACCGATTCTCGGAGCTGACCGGCAGCGGCAGGACGTTCGTGTTCACGAATCTGAAGTGGGGTCTCTCTCGCGATCCCCAGCTGGCTGCGCGCTGAGCGCAGCCCCTGGCAGTCGAGTGCTTCCCGAGCCACGCCGAGCCAGCCAACTTTGGCGGGTGAGAATCCCAGACAGGCGCGCACTGCTCGTCATGGTGTTGGCCGCCGCGGTGGGCGGGTGCCGCGAGGCGGCTCCGGCGTTCGGACCCAATATCCTTTTTGCGCGGCAGAACGCTGAAGAGTTCTTCTACTCGGTGGGCTCGCGCTTCACCAACATCCAGCGTCCGCCGCGGCTGCTGCGGGCGCGTGCCCAGTTCGGTCACTACGCCCTGACGCCGTCGGGCATTTACAACGATACGAGCATCTGGCTCAGCATCGGCCCCGACAGCGCACGACTGTTCGGCGACGAGGGCGTGTTCTCCGTAGATCGCTACGTCGTCAGCGCCAAGCTCGCCACCACTCCGCCGGACGCGCTCACGGAATCGCGCGAGATCGTGCGCCTGAGAAAGCTCAGCGACAACGAGTACGAGTGGTTCACCAACGTCGAGGTGGCGATCGGTCGCATCGGCGCCAAGAGCATCGCGGACGTGATTGCCGCTTCGCTCGAGGCGGGGGAAGGCAAGACGTCCGCCGAGGTGCGCGCGAATTACACCGCCGCCTTTCCGCGTGCCGGCGCGGCGCTCGGCAGACTGTTCACAATCGACACCCTGCGGGTGACGCCGGACGCCCAAGGCGCCACGACTTACGACATCGCCATTCGACTGACGCCGGACATCCTCAAGGAGACGATGCCGCACTACGCCGCGTACATCGACAAGTACATCAGCAAGGGGAAATACCGCATTACCCTGATCGACAAGACGGGAGCACAGTGGTTCGACGCGTGGGCGGCAAACTACTACATGCACTTCAGGATGCGCAGTAAAGGAGGCCGCTTCGCGCCACTGGAGGGAGCGGTGCGGTCGATGCCGGAGTCGCTGACGATTCACGTCGACATGTCGATGAAGATTGCGTTGTTCACGGTCGGCTGGAGCGACATGGTCGGCGACTTCGATCTCATCGACACGCCCCACGAGCGCGGTTGGTCGATGCGCTTCGCAAAGGAGCCCGACTGGCATCTGCCGCCGACCGTGGGCTACCTGCTCAAGTCGCCGCTGCGCCGGCCGTTTCAGGGGAACGGCATCCCCGTCCGCATTTCGGTGCGCGACAACCCGGGCGGTCAGACGATTCTCAATCGGCGCGGCGGGCTCGTCGTCCAGGAAAGCGGCATTCTCCGTTTCCTCAATCACTTGAGTGGCACGGCCGTCGGTGACTTCCTCGGCCCGTCGGAGCGCGAGGCCAATCGGTTCAACGCCGACGCGTTCCGGGCACTGCGAATCGATGTCGCAGAAATTCTGAAGTAGGCATCTACGGCTGAGCTGGAAAAAAACTGTCTCTGTGACCTCCTTGCCGTTGGCCAAGTCATTCGCCTGCGC
>DASXGU010000170.1:0-14084 GCA_036488915.1 Gemmatimonadaceae bacterium
GAGTGACCCGGAGCCGATGCTGCCGGTGGACAGCGGCGACAGTCTTTGATCATGATTAAGCGGATGAGGAGATCACTGGTTGCCGCGCTGCTCTCAGTCGGAGCAGCGAGCTCCGCCGCCATGGCCCAGCCCGTCAAGGCGAATGCCGGGGCCAGCCGGCCCGTTCTGGAGAAACAGTTCAATCAGCGCGTTGCGAAGCTCGCCCAGACCCGGATTGGGCTGAGCGACGCGCAGATGGCGCAGCTGGAACAGTCGACGGCGCAATACTCGCCGCGGCTCAACGATCTGGCGGCGCAGGAGCGCCAGACGCGTCAGCAGCTTCGTCTCGAGCTCACCTCGTCACAGCCCAACCAGCAAAAGGTCGGCGAGCTGCTCGACACCTCACTCCAGCTGCAGCAACAGCGCCTGACGTTGGTGCAAGCGCAGCAGAAGGATCTCGCGCGCTTCATGACACCGGTGCAGCGCGCCCGCTATATAGCGCTGCAGCAGCAGTTCCGCAGACGCACGCAGGAGCTCGCCCGGCAGCAGGGATCCAAACCGCTTCCGCGCGCAAAGCTTCCTTAGCGGCCCATTCAGAACTACTCTTCTGAGTCATCGGCCCTCGAGCGATCGGGGGCCTTTTATTGTCCTCCATCCCGGAATGCCCGACTTCGCGCTCCACCTGACGCGTCTGCTCCACGCATACACGTACCCGATGCTCGTCGGGCTCGTACTCCTCGAGAGCCTGGGCATTCCGCTGCCGGGCGAGATTGCTCTCGTCACTGCGGCTGCGTACGCCGGCGCGGGGCACGTGTCGATCGCTCTGGTGATCGCTCTGGCTGCGCTCGCCGCGACGGTTGGCGGCGTGTTGGGTTACTGGATCGGATTGCGCGGAGGGTTGCCGCTCCTCGCTCGTTACGGTGGCTACGTCGGGGTGAGGCCCCAGCACATCGACAAGGCACATGCATTCTTCGAGCGTAACGGCGCGAAGACGATCCTTTTCGGGCGCTTCATCGCGGTGCTTCGCACCTGGGCGGCAGTGATTGCCGGCGCCGCGTGCATGTCGTTCCGGAAGTTCGTCGCCTTCAACACCGTCAGCAGCGTCGCGTGGGCGTTGGGCTTCGGGCTGCTCGGTTATTACTTCGGCCGCGACTTACCGGTGCTCGAGCGATACATCTCGCGCGCCAGCTTCGGAATCCTCATAGTGGGTGCGATCGCCGTGGCAGCTTTTCTAGTGCTGAAACGATCTGCTAGATTCAACCGCACGCCCGGGTGGCGGAATCGGTAGACGCAGGGGACTCAAAATCCCCCGGCCTTTGGCCTTACGAGTTCGAGTCTCGTCCCGGGTATTCTTCTGCCAGAGAATCCGTCACACGCCGCCGCACGTCACAGCTCTCAAATCAGTTCTCGCTCGGCGCCAGCACCGGCTCGCGACGCCCGCGAATCCTGCTCACTGCTTTGCGGGTCAGTCGCCTGACCGCACCGGGTAGCTCGTCGAAATAGGTGTAGAATACCGGCGTCACGTAGAGCGTCACCAGCTGCGAGAAGGCCAGACCTCCGACGACCACAATGCCAAGCGGCCGGCGCGCTTCGGCGCCCGCACCCTGGCCCAGAGCGATCGGCAGGGTCGCCATCAGCGCGGCCATCGTCGTCATCATGATCGGACGGAACCTCACCGCGGCCGCGTGCACGATCGCCTTCTCCGGTGTGAGGTGCTCGTTGCGCTCGGCCTCCAGCGCAAAATCGATCATCATGATTGCGTTCTTCTTCACGATGCCGACGAGAAGTATCAATCCCACGAACCCATAGACGTCGAGGGGCATGCGGAAGATGAGGAGCGCCAGCAGCGCGCCGAACGCGGCGAAGGGAAGACCGGTGAGAATCGTCGCCGGGTGTATGAAGCTCTCGTAGAGAATGCCGAGGACCATGTAGATCACGAAGATCGCCAGGATGAGCAGCGCCAGGAGACCCTGCTGGCTCGCCTGAAACGCCTGCGCCGTTCCCGAGAACGCGGTGGTAACGCTGGATGGGACCGTTGTCGCCGCTGCCGCTTCGACCGCCGACGTCGCATCACCCAGAGCGACTCCAGCCTTGGTATTGAACGAGATCGTCACCGAGGGGAGTTGTCCCGAGTGTGTGATCGAAAGCGGGCCGACGTCCTGGGTGATGTTGGAAACAGCGCTCAGCGGGACGAGGTCGCCCTTCGCCGACTGCACGTAGAGCATGCGCAACGCGTTCACATCCTGCTGGAACTGCGGAAGCAGCTCCATGACGACCTGGTACTGGTTGTTCGGTGTGTAGATCGTCGATACCTGGCGCGAGCCGTAGGCATCGTAGAGCGCGCTCTCGATCTGCTGGGCGGTGACGCCAAGCGATGATGCGCGGTCGCGGTCGATCTGGACGTTTACCTGTGGGTTGGCGATCTGCAGATCGCTCGTCACATCCTGAATCTGGGAGATGCCGCGCATCTTGGCTTCCATGCGCTTTGCCGCCGTGTCGAGGGTGGCGATGTCGGTGCCCTGGAGCGTGAACTGATACTGGCTCTTCGATGACCGCGCGCCGATCTGAATGGCGGGCGGTACCGTCATGAAAACGCTCATGCCGGGGATTCCCGACAGCTTTGGCCGCAGCTCATTCACGATGTCGTCGGCGCTCAGGCGCTCGTTGCGCGGCTTGAGCCCAAGGAAGACGCGGCCCTGGTTTCCGCTGCCACCGCCTCCTCCGCCCCCGACCGAAGACATGAAGCCCGATATGTTGGGATCCTTCGCCACGATCGCCGCGATCTGCTGCTGCTTGGTCACCATCTCGTCGAAGGACGTGCCCTGCGCCGCCTCGGTCGTCGCGACGATCTGGCCGGTGTCCTGAGTGGGGATGAACCCGGTTGGCACCAGCTTGAACAGCATCACCGTACCGACGAGGACGGCGATGGAGAAGATCAGCGCGCCGAAGCGATGCTCCATCACCCAGTCGAGGCTCGACGTGTAGCGATTCAGGATGCGCTCGTAGACGCGCTCGGATGCGTTGAACAGCTTGCCATGGGTGTGTGACGGCGGCTTGAGGAAGCGGCTCGCCAGCATCGGCGTGAGAGTCAGCGACACGAAGCCGGACACCAGAATCGCCGTCCCGATCGTAACCGCGAACTCATGAAAGAGGCGGCCGAGGATTCCGCCCATGAACAGCAAGGGGATGAACACCGCCGTCAGGGACACGGTCATCGCCAGAATGGTGAACGCGACTTCGGCCGATCCGTCGAACGCCGCCTTCATCGGATTCTTACCCATCTCCATGTGGCGGACGATGTTCTCGAGCATGACGATGGCGTCGTCGACGACGAAGCCGACCGCCAGCGTCAGCGCCATGAGCGAAAGGTTGTCCAGCGAATAGCCGAAGATGTACATCACCGCAAAGGTGCCGATGAGAGACATCGGCAGCGCCAGGCTCGGAATGATGGTCGCCGAGATGTTGCGCAGGAAAACGAAGATCACCATGATGACGAGGAACAGCGTCAGCATCAGGGTGAACTTGACATCGCCGACGGATTCCTCGATCGAGATCGATCGATCATAAAGCGTCTGGATCGACACACTCGGCGGAATGTCCTCGGCCAGCTGCGCCACCAGATCCTTTACGCCTTTTGCCACCGCGACCGTGTTGGTGCCCGGCTGCCTCTGGATCGCCAGCACCACCGCCCGGTCGCCGTTGAACCAGCTGGCAACCTTGTTGTTTTCGACGTTGTCGAGGACCTTGCCCAGCTCCTCCAGATGCACCGGGGCGCCGTTCCTGTAGGCGACCACCATCTGACGGAATTCGCCAGCGTTCTGCAGCTGGCCATTGGCCTTGATCGTTGACGCCTTGTTCGGTCCCCACAGAGTGCCGGTCGGCATGCTGACGTTTTGTGCGGAGATCGCCGACGCGACTTCGTCGATACCTATGCCCCGATTGGCGAGCGAGGTGGGATCGAGCTGAACGCGGACGGCGTACTTCTGGCCGCCGTAGACCTGCACCTGTGCGATGCCCGGGACCATCGAGATGCGCTGGGCCAGGAACGTTTCGCCGTACTCGTCGAGCTGTGAGAGCGGCATCGTCTTCGACGTGAGAGCGAAATACAGAATGGGCGAATCGGCCGGATTGACCTTGCGGTATGACGGTGGCAGGATGCCGAGCGGCAGACTGCGCAGCGTCTGGGAGATCGCCGCCTGCACGTCCTGCGCGGCAGCATCGATGCTCCGGTCTAGCGAAAACTGGATGGTGATGGATGTCGAGCCGAGCTGGCTGGACGACGTCATGTTGTCGATGCCGGCGATGGTCGAGAACTGTTTTTCGAGCGGCGTGGCGACGGCGGCGGCCATTGTCTCGGGGCTGGCGCCCGGAAGGTTCGCGTTGACCTGGACGGTCGGGAAGTCCACCGAAGGCAGGTCGCTGACGGGAAGTCGCCTGTATGCCACGCTGCCGAAAAACAGAATGCCGATCATGACCAGCGCGGTCATGACCGGCCGGCGAATGAATAGTGCCGTCATCGAAGTGCTCCTTTTATCGCGACCTTCGAGCCTGGTATGAGTCGCGACTGGCCGTCGACTATCACCCTCTCTCCGTCACGCAAGCCACTGGCAATTACCGCTACCGAATCGACTGTCCGCGAGACCTGCACAGGACGCTGCCGCGCCATACTCGCCGAATCGATCGTGTACACGTACGTACCCTGCTGGCCGGTCAGTACGGCCGGCGCGGGAAGAGTGAGCGCGTTCGGGTCCACGTAAAGCTGGAGCGCTACGCTCATGTATTGTCCCGGCCACATCGTATTCTCGGGGTTGGCGAATCGTGCCTTCAACAAAACCGTCCCGGTCGTGGAGTCGACGTTGTTGTCGACGAAAGCGAGAGTGCCGTCGAGTGGAATTCCCGATCCCTCCGATGGAGTGGCGCGCACCTGGAGCGAGTTTCCGCTTCGATAGTACCTCTGAATATCGGGGAACTGACTCTGGGGAACCGAGAACCGCACGAGGATCGGCTGGATCTGATTGATCACTACCAGCGGCGGCTGGCTGTTTGCCTTGACCAGATTTCCCTGGCGAACCAGGAGGCTTCCGGTGCGACCCGAGATCGGCGCGCGGATGGTGCAGTTCGCCACGTCGAGCGCCGCCTTCTGAACGGTGGCCTGGTCGGCCGCGACGTTTGCCGCCGCGGATGCCGCCGCCGCCTCCGCCTGATCGGCCTGCGAGCTCGTCACATAGCCTTCCTTCACCAGCGCGGCGTAGCGCGCGGCATCGCGCCGCGCATTCGCGGCCATCGCCTCGTCCCGCGTGAGCTGGGCGCGGGCCTGATCGAGAACCGCCACGTACGGACGCGCGTCGATCTCGAACAGCACCTGCCCCGCCTGAACCTCCTGGCCCTCGGCGAAGGTCACCCGGTTGAGAATCCCGTTCACCTGCGCCTCGACGGCGACGGTCTGCATCGGCTCGGCGACGCCATTGGCGGTGACGATGTAGGGGATCGTCGCCCGTTTCACCGTCGTGACACTGACGGGAACGGTCGGATTTCGCGGCGGATCTTTTTTCGAGCAAGCCGAGGTCGCCGCAATGGCGAGCGCAGCGCACGCGATCAGAGTGCGCGTGCTCATCGATTGGTCGGAGTTTGAGGTGTACGGGACACGGTAGAGTCGGGGGAGAAAGCGAATGGAGTGTCGCCGTTTGCTCCTAATACCCCGGCGTCACGGGCGAGTTGCGCGAGCGAAGTGTACCACTGCCATCGCGACTGGACCTGCTGGGCGCGGGCCGAAGCGAGCGCCGTCTGGGCCGTGAGGAGGTCGATGATGCTGCCGACGCCCTCGCGGTAGCGACCGGCCGCGACCTGGACCGACTGGAGGGCGCTGGCCAGAAGATCGTCGGCGGTGGCGACCCGCTGTCCGGCTGTCTGGAGCGCGTAATACGAGACGAAGACCTGGGTCATGACCGTCTGCCGAGTCTGATCGGCGAGTGCCGCGATCGCGTCGGCCTGGGCCTGGGCCGCGACCACGTCGTACTGGTGCGAGAAGCCGTTGAAGATCGGAATCTGCAGCCCGAGCGTCAGAGTGTAAGACGGACCGGCAAAGACCTGTGGAGTGGAGTACGTGCGAGCCGTGTTGCCGCTGAGGGCGAGCGACGGCAGCTCGGCAGCCCGCGTGACCCTCACCTGAGACTCGGCGGCGGCGGCCTGCGCGCGCGCCGCGGCAAGATCGGGCCGGTTGCGGAGCGCGTCATTGATGACGCTGTCCACGCTGACGGCGAGCGACCTGACGGGAAGCGCCCCCGAAAGGGGCTCGAGCTCGAAGGGCAGGTTGGCGGGCAGGCCCAGAGCCGACGCCAGACTGCCGCGCGCCGCCTGGAGATTGCCCTGGGTGGTCTCGAGATTCAGCTGCTCCTGGGAGAGGGCCGTGCGCGCCTGGAGCACGTCGGCGATCGTCGCCAGTCCAACCCGATTTCTTTGCTGCGCCGCTGTCAGGTTCGCCTGCGCCTCGGCAATCGCCGACCGCTCGGCTGCCAGCAGCGCCGCCGTCGCCATGTACGTGAAATACGCGACCTCGGCCTGAAGCACGGTGTTCTGAATGGCGGCGTTGTGGGAGAAATTGGCGGCGAAGAGATCCTGACGCGCGCGCTCGATCGCTCCCGACCTGCCGCCGAAGTCGAGGAGCAGGTAGTTGAGTGACAGCGAAGGCCCGTATTCCGTGCGCTCTCCCGCGGGTCGCGTCCCCGTCGCCGGGGAACGAATGCGCGATACCGTGGCGCTGCCGTTCACGGTCGGGAAAAGTTGTCCGCGCGCCGATCCGTATAGCGCCGCCGCCGATCGCGCCTGCGCCCATGAGGCGCGGGTGGCGGGATTGTTCCGCAGAGCGAGATCGACGACGTCGGAGAGAGTCAGCCTGCTGATGCGCTGCTGGATGTCCGCGGGAACAGCAGCGACGGCCGCGGGGGTGATGAGCGTCTCAGGCGTCACCGCGCGCGGCGGAGGCTTCCACGGAACGTTCGGTGCCGGCGCTGCTCCGGCGACTCCATTGACTCGCGGTGTCCCGCATCCACTTCCGATCAACGCCAAAACCAGAAAAACCGGTTGGATTAGCTTGTTGGTGTAAGACATTATTCCCAATACGTTGTTCACGCCTGTTGTGCTGGCGTCCCACGAAGGTTTGTGGGACGCTTCGTATGCACTACATTTGGCGATTCAGATCGACCCCCAGGAGCCGATGACGAAGTATAAGTTCGCAAAAGTTCCGCCGCGCGGTGATGCAATCGTTTACGCGAACGGCGCGCTCAGCGTTCCAGACAATCCGATCATTCCGTTCGTCGAGGGCGACGGCACCGGCCCTGACATCTGGCGCGCGTCCGTGCGGGTATTCGATGCCGCGATAGAGCGGGCTTATCAGGGACAGCGGCGGGTCTCCTGGATGGAGGTCTTCGCCGGCGAAAAATCCTTCAAGCAGTTTCAGGATTGGCTTCCGCAGGAGACGGTCGATGCGATGCAGGAATACCGCGTGTCGATCAAAGGGCCCCTCACCACGCCGGTCGGGGGCGGGATTCGCTCGCTCAACGTCACCCTCCGCCAGGTTCTGGATCTCTACGCCTGCATCCGGCCGGTCCGTTACTTCGAGGGTGTCGGCGCGCCGGTAAAGGAGCCGCAGCTCGTCGACGTGGTGATCTTTCGCGAAAATACCGAAGACGTGTACGCCGGAATCGAGTGGAAGGCCGGCTCGCCGGAAGCCGAAAAGGTCGCCGCCTTTCTTCGCAAGGAATTCAAGGCGGAAATCCGCGAGAAGTCGGCGATCGGCATCAAACCGATGTCCGAGTTCGGATCCAAGCGGCTGGTGGCGATGGCTATCAAGTACGCGATCGAGAAGTGCAGGGAAACCGTCACCCTCGTGCACAAGGGCAACATCATGAAGTTCACCGAGGGCGCGTTCCGCGACTGGGGCTACGAAGTCGCTCGCGCTGAGTTCCCCGAAGACACCACCACAGAGGCCGAGCTGTCGAAGGGCGGCCCCACCGCCCGCGCCGACGCCATCGTCATTCGCGACCGCATCGCCGACTCGATGTTCCAGCAGCTGCTGCTGCGTCCGTCGGAGTATTCGGTGATAGCGACCCCGAACCTCAACGGCGACTACCTCTCCGACGCGGCCGCGGCACAGGTGGGCGGACTGGGAATCGCGCCGGGTGGCAACGTCGGCGACGGGGTGGCCGTATTCGAGGCAACCCATGGCACCGCGCCCAAGTACGCCAATCTCGACAAGATCAATCCCGGCAGTGTCATTCTGTCGGGCGTCATGATGTTCGAGTACATGGGGTGGAACGAGGCGGCATCGCTGATCGTGAAGGGTATGGAAAACGCGATCAAATCCAAGCGCGTCACCTACGACCTGGCGCGGCAGATGCCGGGCGCGACCGAGGTGTCCACTTCCGCTTTTGGCGATCAGGTGATCGCTGGAATGAAGAGCTAGCCGGTGCTCGCCGTCGGCATCACGTCAGCCAGCCCGGTCGAAGTGGGCACCGCGCTGCTGGTGGTCGCGCTGCCCGAGAATCCGACGCTCTCGGGAATCGCAGGTCTCGACAGCGCCACTCAGGGAGCGCTGTCGCGGTCGATCGACATGAAGGACTTTCGCGGGACGCGCGACGAGATCCTCCATCTCACCGGTCTGGCGAAAGGGCCTCGGCGCATCCTGCTCGTCGGGCTCGGCGCCGTTGCCGATCGACGGGCATCGCTGCGCCGCGCCGCGACCCTCGCCGCGCGCAACGCGCACCGCCTCGGAGTGGGTGAGCTGGTATGGTACTCGGACCAGTTGTCACCCGAAGAGATCGAAGCGATAACCGTCGGGCTGATTGCCGGCGCATGGGAGTACACCGACCTCAAGACTCCGATGCCGGAGTCGGAGCGGAGAAAACCGCTCGAGAAAGCCACGATCCTCGCCACCAACACGGACGACAGCCGCCGTGGACTTTCGAACGGCCAGGCGATCGGCTCGGGGCACAGTCTCGCGCGAAGGCTGGCGATGATGCCGGGGAATCTGTGCACACCCGACTATCTGTCCCAGACCGCTCGCGAGATCGCCAAGCGGTACGGCATGGACATCACCGTGCTGGGGCGCAAGGAGCTGGAAGCCGAGCACATGGGCTCGTTCCTGGCGGTCGCTCAGGGCACTCCCCAGGATCCGAAGCTGGTAGCGCTGGAGTACAAGGGCGGAAAACCGAGTGCCAAGCCCGTGGTTCTGGTCGGCAAGGGACTCTGCTTCGACAGCGGAGGGATCTCGATCAAGCCTGCTCAGGGCATGGAGTTCATGAAGTTCGACATGTGCGGTGCCGCGGGAGTGCTCGGCACCTTCGAGGCGCTCGGCCAGCTCAAGCCGGAAGTGAACGTAGTCGGCGTCATCGGTGCGACGACCAACATGCCGTCGGGCACCGCGATGAACCCCGGCGATGTCGTCAAGGCGCAGAACGGTAAATCGATCGAGATCATCAACACCGACGCCGAGGGACGGCTAGTCCTCGCCGATTGTCTGTCGTACGCGAAAAGATTCAATCCGGCGGTCGTGATCGATGCCGCCACGCTTACCGGCGCTTGCGTCATCGCCCTTGGTCACACCGCCAGCGGCGTCTTCTCGAGTGACGACTCGCTGATCGCGGAAATTCTTGCTGCCGGAAAGCGGGCGGGCGAGCCGGGATGGCCGCTCCCGCTATGGGACGAATACAAGGATCTGATCAAGTCCGATGTCGCCGACATCAAGAATTCGGGCGGTCGACCCGCCGGCGCCACCACAGCCGCGATGTTTCTGAAGGAGTTCGCCGAAGGATACACCTGGGCACACATGGACATCGCCGGGACAGCTTACTCGGAGACAGACCTCGTGACGATTCCGAAAGGACCAACGGGCGTGCCGACGGGTACCTTCATCGAATTCGTCCGCGGGAGAGTCGCCTGAGAGCTCGAGAAGGTCTTTGGTCCCACTCCGCCCGCCTCGGCCTCGTGGCCGGGGCGCTTTTGTACGCGGCCGCAATTCCGGCGCTCGCGCAGGTCGTGCAGCCGCCGGCGAGCGAAATCCCGATACCCGTCAAGCCAAAAACCGACTCCGGCCCCGACAGCGCCAGGGCCGATAGCATCAAGGCCCCAATCGGCCGCTACGCCGATCCCGTTCTCTATGAGATCGGACCGCAGTACGAGTGGAATCGCGCCCAGCTGTTCGCCACTGGCGCTTTGACTCTGGTAGATCTGCTCGATCGGATTCCCGGAATCGCGACCTTTCGCTCCGGCTGGCTGTCGACGCCGCAGACGGCCACGTACAACAGGGATTTCCGACGCATTCGGATCTTCTATGACGGCCTCGAGATGGACGATCTCGATTCGCGCACCGGTGGCGTGCTCGATCTATCGACCGTCCAAATCTGGACGCTCGAGCATCTCAGCATCGAGCGAAGCGCCAGCGAGCTCCGCATCTACATGCGCACGTGGCGCGTGAACAACACCGATCCGTACACGCGCGTCGATCTCGCCACCGGGAACGAGAACACCAATCTCTACCGCGGGTTTTACGGCAAGCGCTTCGACAACGGGGGCGTGCTTCAGGTGGCCGGACAACAATTCGGCGTCTCCAGCAATCGGTTCGCCGGCAGCGGTGACGCGCTTTCGCTGATGGAACGGGTGGGAGTGGCGAAGAAAACATGGAGCATCGACGCCTTCGTCTTGCGTCACAACGCCACCCGGGACATCCAGCGAGGATTGGTGCAGCCTCCCGTGTTATCACTCGACGGGACTTACACCGATGCTTATCTGCGCGGGTCGGCCGGCGGCAGGGACGCTGGTCCCTGGATCTCGCTGACCCTTGGCTCTCTCGCCTTCAAGGGAACCACCGCGCCCGACCGTGGAGTGAACGCGGCGGCGTTCGCCGACACCCTCCCACGCCGGGCTTCGGAGGTCCAATACGATGTGAGCGGTGGCTACACCGCCGGCGCGTTGCGTGTCGAGCTGGAAAACAGGCTGCGGTCCCTGGCTGCCAGGCGATACAACACCGCCAGCGCCCGCGCCGATCTGGTCAGCCCGATCGGCGCAGTGAGCGGTTCGGTGGAGCACGACGCGTTTCGTCAATCGACCAACGCGGACGTCGGAATTCGTGCCCAACCGCTTCCGTTTTTCGCCTTGTCCGGCTCAGTGGCGCGATCCACACCGAGCGGCGGCTCTGGACTGGTCAGCTCCAACGCATTCCGCGGCGAAGCGGCCCTCCGACTTTTCGGGCCGTGGTTCAGCGGCGGATTCATTCGCGCGGATCGCAGCCAGGGCCTGGCTCCGGTCGTCTACGACACCCTGTTTCTTCCGACATCGGCGGGGCGAATTTCGGCGTGGACGGGCTCGATCAGGGGTCCCATTCGCGGCGGATTCGGAATCGACGCCTGGGTCGAGCGCTGGTCGCCGCTCGGCACGTACACCCCTCAATACCAAAGCCGCTCGGAGATCAATTACGCGAATAGCTTTCCGAGGGCGTTTCCGAGGGGCGACTTCGAGCTGCGGGTGTCGGGCGCTTACGAGTATCGATCGCACGTCGATTTCCCGACGCCCGCCGGCGACGTCCGTACCGAAGTGGCGAAGACATTGTCCGCGCTCCTGGAGATCCGCATTATGCGCGCTGTGATCACCTATCAGCAGCGAAACATTCTCGCCTATCCGTATCAGATCGTGCCCGGCTTCGACATGCCCCGCGTGCTCGCCATCTACGGGGTGCGGTGGGATTTCTGGAATTGACAAACCCATTGTCGATTCGTAGGATAGCCCACCTCACATGATATCCAGCATGACGGGATTTGGCGCCGCCGAAGGCGCCGTCGGCGACGCCAGGGCCAGCGTCGAGATCCGCTCGGTCAATCACCGATTCTTCAGTCCGAACCTGAAGCTTCCCCAGGCACTAGCGAGATGGGAAGGAGAGGTCCGGGAAATTCTCCGGCAGAAGATAGCCCGTGGTCATGTGAGCCTCACCGCCAGGCTCGACCGGATTTCCGCCAACTCCACCGTAATCGACGAGGCGCGAGTTGCCCAGTACGCGACGGCCCTCAAGGAGCTCCAGAAAAGGCATTCACTGGGCGGCGAAGTCGATCTGGCGACGCTCCTGCGGATGCCCGATGTAATCACTGGTCCCAGCGAGGATCTCGACGCCGGAGCCGGTGAGGCGCTGGCCGCAATCGTCGCTCAGGCGGTGGCGAATCTCGTTTCCATGCGGCGGGCAGAAGGCGCTCAGCTCGCGGCGTTCCTGCTCGAGCGCATTGCGGCGGTCGAAAGCAGGCTGGCTCGGATCGAAGCTCGAGCCCCGGTCCGGCTGAAGGAGCAGCACGAGCGGGTCAAGCGAACGGTGTCGGACCTGGTGGGCGCCGCCGGAGCCGATCCCCAGCGCATCGCCCAGGAGATCGCCATCCTCGCCGACAAGCTCGACGTCGCCGAGGAGCTCGACCGCTTCAGATCCCACTTGGCTGCGTTCCGCGAGACCGCGCGTTCGCAAACCGCGGAGCCGGTCGGCAAACGCCTCGGCTTCATTCTGCAGGAGATGGTGCGCGAGGCCAACACCATCGGCAGCAAAGCGAGCGATGCGCAAATCCAGGAGGATGTGATCGCCATCAAGGAAGAGCTCGAGCGCGTCCGAGAGCAGGTCGAGAACCTGGAATGAAGCCATTCCCGATCATCCTCTCCTCGCCTTCCGGCGGCGGAAAGACGACTATCGCGCATCGGCTATTGGCCGATCGCGGCGATGTGGGCTACTCCGTCTCGTGCACCACCCGTCCGCCGCGAGAAGGAGAAATCCAGGGCAAGGACTACCACTTTCTCTCGCACGAGAAGTTCACCAGCGGCCAGAGCGCGGGTGAATTCGCCGAGTCGGCCGAGGTGCACGGCCACCTCTATGGGACGCTGCGCGCCGAGGTGCAGCGAGTGCTTTCCTCCGGCCGCCACGTCATCATGGACATCGACGTTCAGGGCGCGAAACAGTTCCTGAAGGCGTTTCCACAATCTGTGCTGGTCTTCATCCTGCCCCCGTCCGCTGACGTGCTGGTGGAGCGCCTGATCATGCGGGGGACCGAAGATGCCAAGTCACTGATTCGCCGGTTCAAGAGTGCCAAAGACGAGCTGAAGGCGATAGATTTGTACCAGTACGTGATAGTCAATGACGAGATCGACTCCGCGGTGGCGGCGGTCTCTGATATCATCAACGCCGAATCACTCAGGCGCTCCCGTAGCGGAGAGCTCGACGCTCGCGTCGAGGATTTGATGACCGGGATCCAGCGCGCCATCGATCAATACTCAGCGAGGACGTAATGCAGGTATTCATTCCGAACGAAGTCGCGAAGCACGCGACCAACAAGTATCTGGGCGTGCTGGTGGCGGCCAAATACGCGAGGGTTCTCAACGAATTCCCGCGTGACCGCTCGGCGCCGGGCGAGAAGAAGCTGACGACGCGCGCCCTCGAGGAGCTCACCGACGGTGAGGTCGAGTACCGCGTAGTGCCGCGCCGCCGCACGGAGTAGTTACCGCGCGCCCCTTCGACGGCAGTCGAGTACTCCTCGGCGTCACAGGGGGGATCGCCAGCTACAAGTCAGTGTGGCTGGCGCGTTTGCTTACCCAGGCCGGCGCCGAGGTAGATGTCGTGATGACGCGCGGCGCCCGTGAGTTTGTGGGAGCGATCACCTTCGAGGCGGTCACCGCGCGCCCGGTCCACAGCGAGATCTTCGGACCGGGTCATGCCCTCGATCACATCCGTCTCGCCCGCGAAGCCGACGTCGTGGTAGTCGCGCCCGCCACCGCGGATTTCGTGGCGCGCGCCGCTCATGGCCTCGCCGACGACCTGCTGACGGCGTGCCTGCTCGCCGCGCAGTCGAAAGTGCTGCTCGTGCCGGCGATGAACGACCGGATGTGGTCTCACGCGCAGACGAGGCGAAACGTCGCCCACGCCCGTGACCTCGGTTACGAGGTGCTGGAGCCGGCGGATGGCCCGCTGGCCGTTGGTGAAGGAAGTGGACCGGGAAGAATGCCGGAGCCAGATGAGATCATGAGCCACGTCGGGCGTCTGCTCGAGAAGAATTCAGCGCTCAGCGGCCGCCACATCATCGTCACCGCCG
>DASXGU010000181.1:0-10622 GCA_036488915.1 Gemmatimonadaceae bacterium
AAGGTTGCAATCGCCGTAATCCCGACCGCGATGGCGATCGGCACCAGGCTGTTGGGCGAGCTCCAGGTGTCGAACTGAACCGGGAATCTTGCCTCGTCCGTGAACCAGCGCTCGTGCAGGATCATCGCTCTAAAGCTACGACTCGCTTCGAGCGAGCGCAGGACTAGGAGATCTTCTGTGTTTTCTTCCTCAGAAAATCCATCAGGATAAACTGGCCCAGAGTCATGGTATTCGTGAAGTAGGCTTTTCCTTTGCTGATCTCGGAGACGCGCTTCACGAACTCCACCAGCGCCCGATCGCGCGCCAGCATGAAGGTGTTGATCAGAATTCCCGCCCGCCGGCAGTTCGCCACCTCGCGAAGCGTCGTCGCGATGACGGTGCTGTCGAGCCCCATCGAGTTCTTGTAGATCTGTCCGTTGGGCATCGTCATCGCGCTGGGCTTGCCGTCGGTGATCATCACGATCTGACGCATGTCCTTCTTCTGCGCCATCAACAGCCGGCGCGCCAGCTTGAGACCTTCCGCGGTGTTGGTGTGATACGGGCCGACCTGCGCCTGGGGCAGCGTCGAGAGCGGGATCTCTTCGGCGGAATCGTGAAACAGCACCACGTTGAGCGTGTCACCGGGAAACTGGGTGCGAATCAGGTGCGTCAGCGCCAGCGCAACTTTCTTTGCCGGGGTAAACCGATCCTCCCCATAGAGGATCATCGAGTGCGAAGTGTCGAGCATCAACACCGTCGCGCACGATGAACGGTACTCCGCCTGGCGCACCATCAGATCGCTGTAATCGATGTCCATCGGGACATCGAGAGTTCCGGTGCGCGCCAGGGAGTTCTTGAGCGTCTCGTTGACGTCGATGTTGAGGACGTCGCCGAACTCGTACTCCTTGCTGTAGCCGTCGGCCTCGATGCCGGTCGCCAGGTGCGGCGTGTCGTGCGAGCCGAAGCTCGATTTGCCCAGCGAGCTCAGGATGTGTCGCAGGCTCTTGTAGCCGAGGAAGTCGATTCCTTTGTCGGTGAGATTGAACTGAACGCTCTTGGAAGCGGCCTGGGCCAGGCTGCCCTTGCCGGTAACGGGCTGATGGCCGGCCGGCATCTGGGGCGGCGCCTGCAGGTTCAGATAGCCTTCGGCGGCGAGCTTCTGAATGAGGCTGTCGAGGAGCTCGCTCAGTTTTTCCTGCGATTCCTTGTTGCCGTCGCCGCGCAGCGCCTCCAGCAGCTCGGGCGTGAACTGACCGCTCTCGATCAGCGCATCGAGAATCGCCTGGCGCAGCGATTCGACGGAGCGGTCGGGCTCGGAGTCGAAGTCGTCGAAGTAAGGATTGAAGTTCTGCCCGCCCGCGAACCCTGATTGCAGCAGAAAATCAGCGAGCTTGTCGAGCAGCGCCTGGAGATCGACCGCGTCGGCAGCTTCCGGGCTGAACTTCGAGTAGGTGTGGAAGCGCATACCTCTAATCATACAGCCGGGGCGTGGGACGTGTATAATCCTCTGCTGAATGTCCCACCCAACGCCCGCGCGCGCGCTGCAACGCCCGATCAATCCTTTCAGGGCGCTACAGGTACACCGGAACTTCAGGCTCTTCTGGACGGGCCAGACGGTTTCGCTGATCGGAACCTGGATGCAGACGGTGGGCGTCGGTTGGCTGGCGCTCGAGCTCACCAACAGTGCGTTTCTCGTAGGAGTAGTTAGCGCGGCGGGCAGCTTTCCTGTGCTGCTGCTTTCTCTTTACGGCGGGGTGCTCGCCGACCGCCGCAGCAAGCTCCGCATCGTGATCATCTGCCAGGCGCTGCTGCTGGCCGAAGCGGCGGCGCTGTGGTGGTACACCTGGAGCGGTCGGATCGGCTTCGAGTCGCTGCTCGTGCTCACGCTGCTCGGCGGGTTCATCTCCGCGTTCGAGATTCCGGCGCGGCAGGCCATGATCGTAGAGCTGGTGACGCGCGAGGATCTGGTGGATGCCATCGCGCTCAACTCCGGCGGGTTCAACCTGGCTCGCATCGTCGGACCATCGATCGCCGCGGTGATCCTCGCCAGGTTTGGACTCGCCTGGTGCTTCGGCATCAACGCGCTGAGCTACCTCGCGGTGCTGGCCAGTCTGTCGCAGATCCGCCTGCCGCGCTGGACACCGGTCCAGAACCTGGTCTCCCCGTTCGAGCAGCTGAAGCACGGCATTCGGTACATCCGCGGATCCCGCTCGGTGTCGGGGCTGATGGGAGTGATCGCGGTGTTCTCGATATTCGGCTTCCAGTACCTGTCGATGATGCCCGTCGTCGCCCGCGACGTCCTGCATACGGGCGCCAGCGGCTACGGCTTGCTGCTGACGTTCGTCGGTGTCGGCGCCCTGACGGGCGCGCTCTCCCTCGCCGGGCTCGGCGCCCGCATCCGGCGCGGAAGACTGTTCAATTCCAGCGCCTACGTGTTCGCCGGCCTTACGATGCTGTTCGCGCTGATGCGCACCGTTCATCTCGCGGCGCTGGTTCTCCTCTTCCTCGGCCTCACGATGCTGATCAACGGCGCGCTCGCCAACGGCATTCTCCAGTCGGTGGTGCCCGACGAGCTCCGCGGCCGCGTGATGGCGACCTACGTTTTCGTCTATGTTGGATTCACCCCGATCGGCTCCTTCATCGCCGGTGCAATGGCGCGCTTCATCGGAGTCGAGTGGGCGATCTTTTTTGGTGGGTTCGTCATGCTCGCGTATTCAATGTGGGCGTTCTGGCGATACCCCGAGATAAAGGCTGTCTGACGCCACGAGCAATCAGTTAGTCGGTTTGTATCTAGGCGAGCCGGTGCCCCCGAAACATGAAGAACACCGCTGCCAGAATGCAAAGGCTCGCCCAGAGAAAATCCAGCCGCGGCGCCTGCTTCATGTAAAGCACCGCGAACGGAACGAACACCACCAGCGTCACCGCTTCCTGAAGAATCTTGAGCTGAGCCAGCGACAGCTCGGTCGAGCCGATCCGGTTGGCGGGAATCATGAACATGTACTCGAACAGCGCGATGCCCCAGCTGATGATCACGGCGAGCCACAGTTTTCGCCCGTGCAGGTAGCGAAGGTGGCCGTACCAGGCGAAGGTCATGAAGATGTTGGAGACGATCAGCAGCGAGGCGGTTCGTAGTAAGATCATTCCGACGAAGATTGAAGTGTGGACGTCCAATTGCCCTTCTGTTGCGGTTCCATGCAATCCGGTTTCGGGACGTCAGAGCTCCTAGGCTCTCCCCCAGAGGAGTCCATAGAGGAGAATTGCCAGAACGATGGCCGTCGTCAGGATGTAAAGCCGGTCCTTCTGCACGACGAACGCGCCGAGGGTGAGCGCGACGCGCGCCACCGGAGTGGCGATCAGGAGCACCAATCCGAGCTCCACGATCGCGCGACTGTCTCCGGTCATGGCGGCGCGAACGATTCCCCCGATGCTGCGGAGTGACTGATCCTCGCCGTTGAAGACGCGAAAGCTCGCCGGCATGCGGCCGTAGTGCGCTAGCAACAGCACGCCGCCGACGGCGACGACTATCGCCGCCACGAGCACTCCCAGCTGCAGCAAGCGGCCGATGATGCGCTCGATTCTCTCATCGCGCGCATCCCTGGTCACCACGATCCGTGGGCGCGGACGGGGGCCCGTCATAGTCCGCCCGCCAGCCCCTTGTACAACATCTCGAAGGCGAGAATGACGACGACGCCGGTGAACAATCTTCGCAGCCACACCGTCCTCGCGCCGGCGAGAATTCGCGCGCCCAGCAGCGCTCCGCCCAGTACACCGAGCATGACGGGGAAAGCCAGGGCGGGCTCGATGTAGCCGCGGTGCAGGTACACCCCTGCGCTCGCCGCAGCGGTCACGCCGATCATGAAATTGCTGGTGGTCGTAGAAACCTTGAATGGCAGCTTCATGCGACGATCCATCGCCAGCACCTTTACGATTCCGGATCCGATCCCCAATAGCGCCGAAAGGATTCCGGCGACGAACATCAAAGCAAAACCGCCTTTGACGCCCTGGACCGAGTAGGCGCGCATCCCGATCGACGTCGGGTACGTCGAGTTCAGTCGCAGACGCACCGCCAATGGATCTGCGGGCAGATCAGTCGGGTGATCCTCGGGCGCGCTGAACGACCGGTACGCCGTATAGAGCAGCACCAGTCCGAACAACACCGCCAGCGCCCGCGTCGGAATGAATCCAGCGAGCGCCGCACCGCTCAGCGCGCCGATGGTCGTTGCCACCTCGAGAAAGATTCCGACGCGCACGTTGGTGTAACCCTCGCGCACGTAAGCCGCCGCCGCTCCCGATGAAGTCGCGATCACGGACACCAGCGACGCTCCGATGGCGTAGCGGAGGTCGATGTGAAACAGCACCGTCATCATCGGCACGACCACCAGGCCGCCGCCGAGTCCGGTGAGCGCCCCCAGCAGGCCGGCCCCGAACGAGCCGATTGTCAGGAAAACCGCCAGCAGCAGAATGGTCAACGCGCGTCCGCTCGTGCTCTAGGCAGGAATTCCCTTCCTGACGGCGTCGAGGACCTTGTCGCTGAAGACGTCGATCTCCTCCAGGGTCGTGTACACGTTCGGCGTGATGCGAATTCCCTTGAATTCCGTGTGTACGATCGGGGTGTTGACGATGCGGTGCTGATTGAAGAGCCAAGCGCCGAGCTTGATGTTGTCGAGCCCCTCGACCTGGAACAGCGCGATCGCGCCCGATTGCCGGTCGTCGAGCGGCGTCAGCACCGTCACCCGCGAGCTCTCGTTCACCAGCCGCTTCGCCCAGCGGTCCCGAAGGTAGCGCAGGCGCGCGATCTTGCGATCGACGCCGATACCGTGATGAAACGCCAGCGCCGCCGAGATGGCGTTGTGGTTTGCCGCTGGGTGCGTGCCGATCTCCTCGTACTTCCTGATGTCGTTGTCCTGCGTCGCGGCCGCCGCCATCAACGGCCAGAGGCTCTTTTGCCTGTCCTTTCTGACATATAGAAATCCGGTCCCGACCGGCGCCAGCAGCCATTTGTGGAGGCTGGTGCCGTAGTAGTCGCACTGGAGGTCGTCGCGCTTGAACGGAAAGTGCGCGAATGCATGAGCGCCATCGACGAAGACCTGTATGCCGAGGGGGCGCGCTATCTCCACAATGCGACGCACCGGCATTATCTGGCCGGTGAGGTTCGTGATGTGGGTGACCTCGATCACCTTGGTCCGGGGGGTGATGGCCGCCCTGAACTGGTCGACCAGATAATCGTCGGACGGGGGCGGCACCCTGAACGAGATCTGCTTCACCACGATCCCTTCTCGCCGCGCGCGCTGGTCCCACGACGTGATCATGCGGCCGTAATTCTGATTGGTGATCACGACTTCGTCGCCGCGCTTGAGATCGAGCCCGAAGATCATGATCTCGTTGGCCTCCGACGCGTTGCGGGTGATCGCCATCTCCTCCGGGTCGCAGCCGAACTCTGACGCCAGGTCCCGGCGGACGCTCTCGATGCGGGGCTCGAGGACGCGCCACATGTGCTCGACAGGCAGCTCGTTCGAGAACCGCAGGTCGCGGATCATCGCCTCCAGCACGTGGCTCGGCGTGGGACTGCAGCCGCCGTTGTTCAGATTGATCATCGTGCGGTCGGAGTCGAACGCGCGCTGAATTTCGGCCCAGTAGGTCTCATCATCAGCGAGCGAGACGGGGGAGCGGTCGCCCGCGACGGCATTGGCGCGAAACAGGGACCTGATCGCGTGCTCCCGGAAAACCGGCTGCGTCGCGAGGCCTGCCGCCGCCAGCCCGGAGAGGAATTCGCGTCTCGTCGTCATCAGTGCCTCCAGCGGGGTGGGCGCAATAGAAAGAGCGGCCGCCGACAAGGCGACCGCTCTAAACTATGACGGCGATCCGCGCCGAGCGAGGTGACGACTACTGATACTGGATGTAGAGCGGCTTGGGGTTGAGCATCAGGACCTCGGGCGGCGTCAGCAGTGGGTCACCCTTCTTGGTGTCGTTGTGGTAGAAGAGCTTGAACCCGGTGAACTGCACCGGCTCGGCCTCGACGTACGCGCGGTAGGAGTCGTACTTGAGCCAGGGCTGGCCCCAGCCGTCCATGTTTATCACCACTTGGACTTTCGGATCGAGCTTAATGCCCTGCGCGTCGGTGAGCATCTTCCGCGTGAATCGATGCACGATCAGCACCTTCGGGGGCAGGTTGTACTGCTTCACCAGTCCCGACAGGAGATTGATGGCGTAGTTGACGTCCGCCGAGCTCATGGTTCCGATCTTGGTGCCGGGTTTCTCGCCGCCTTTCATGGAGAATTCAGGGTCGATGCCGAGCATCACGTTTGGACGCTGGAGGAACGGGACGAGCCGCGGCAATTCCTCCTGCACGGTGCTCTGACCAACCTGGACGTCGAGGAAGAGCAGCGCGTTTTTCTTCTGCGCCCACGAGTAGACCATGTTGATCAGGCTGTCGGTCATGCGCAGGCGATACTTGCCGTCCTTGCCCGGCGCGCCCTGCGCCACCACCGCGATCAGGTGCAGCGCCGGCTGAACGGGATGCGTCGGATCGGCTTTCGTCCACGCCGCGATCTCCTTGTCGAACCGGGCGAGCATCTCGTCGGGCGGCAGCTCACCCAGCACGCCCATTTTCTTCGACAGCGGATTGCCGTAGAAGGCGACGATGCGATGCTGCGGCAAGATCGAGCCGGGCAGCTGCGGCGCGGTGTGGACCGGCCAGGCGGTGTTCTTCATGCCCGCCCTGACCGCCATCACGAGAGCGATGCTGTCCTTGGTCGTGCGTCCCTTGACCGTCGGGACGGTGATCGGCGGATCCTTCGCCGCGGCACCGGTCGTAGTGCTCGACGCCGTGCGGGAAGATGTCGCGGCCGGCACTGACGCTGGCACGGTCGAGCTGGCGCCCAGCGCCGTGGCGATGGTCGACGAGCTGACCGTCGCCACCCTCTCCCCGTTCGGCGAAGGACGGGCGTCGCTGCTGGCTGCGCAGGCGATGATAGCCATGAACGGGCCGGTGAGCAGCGATAAAGACGCGTATCTATAGAACAGATTTGAATGCATCAGCTTGTGAGTTTGACGGATCTGGGAAGGAGCGGCCGACTGCGCCGGCCTGGCCACACATTTCATAAATCAGGCCTGAAATCGATCCGGCTTGATTGTACACCTTTCCGGCAAAATTTTCCCGGCTGGCGCGGTTGGATTTTACTATCGCCCCCCGGCTCCGCGGAGTATTGTTGCGCGAGAGCCGGTCGTTGGAGTGAGTTCTGGAAGAGCTGATCGAACGCCTGCGAAAAAGCTTCGACGACACCTACCGCCTCGAGAAGGAGTTGAAGGGCGGCAGCATGAGCAGGCTTTTTCGGGCCACCGACCTGGCGGCGAGCCGCGCAGTCGTGATCAAGGTGCTGCCGCCGGAGCTCACCAGCGACATGATGGCAGCGCGCTTCAGACGCGAAACCCGAGTCACGTCGCGGCTCCGCCATCCCAACATTCTGACGGTGATCACGACCGGCGTCCGCGATGGCATGCTCTACTACGTGATGCCGTTCATAGCGGGTGAGACGCTGCGCGAGCGGATGGACCGCGAGCAGCTGATGCCGATAGACGAAACCGTCCACGTTCTGCGCGAGATCGCCGATGCGCTGGCGTACGCGCACGAGCAGGGCGTCATCCACCGCGACATCAAGCCGGAGAACATCCTGCTGCAGGACGGACACGCGATCCTCGCCGATTTCGGGATCGCCTCGGCGCTGGCGCTTCCGGGCGAAACCGCGCACACCCGGCTCACGCGCACCGGCATGACGCTCGGCACCGTCGGGTACATGGCGCCGGAGCAGTCCTTCGGCGATCCGGTCGATCACCGCGCCGACATCTATGCGCTCGGCGTCCTTGGCCACGAGATGCTGGCGGGCTCGCCGCCATTCACCGGCGCGACGACCCAGGCCATCATCGCCGCGAATCTCACCCAGCCCCCGCCGCGCCTGGAGTACCTGCGCGCCGATGTTCCGGCGGGCGTGGCGCGGGCGATCTCGATCGCGCTCCGGAAGTCACCGGGCGACCGCTTTCAGAGTGCCCGCGACTTCGGTGAGGCCTGCGTTTCCCGGCAGTAATCGCGCGGGGGTCTCGTTCTTGCTTTCGGGGTATGTTCGGGATATTCTAGCAGAGTCATGTCCGATCGCAACGCCGCCATCCGCGCCCTCATCGAGAATCAATTTCCGGATGCGATCCCGGTCATCCATCGGACGGCGGAGCCGGTGGCGACGGGGATTGACGTGCTCGACGCGATTCTCCCGGGACGCGGTCTCCCGCGCGGACGGCTCACGGTATGGATGCCCCAGGGCGGAGCGACGGCGGTTCTGCGGGCGGCCTGCCACACCACCGTCGCCCAGGGTGAGAGGGCGGTGTGGATCGACGGGCTCGGCACCGTCGCGGGTCCGTTCTGGGAAGAGGGTCCGATCCTGGTGCGACCGCGCAACCGCAAGCACGGGCTGCGCGGCGCCGAGGAATTGCTTCGATGTGGAGGGTTCGCGCTGGTGGTTATCGCCGGCATTGAGCCCGAGGGCACCGAGACGGTGCGGCTCTCCCGCGCCGCGCGCGAAGGCGGCGGGGCCCTGGTCACTCTGACGACCCACGCATCGATGGCCAGCCTGCGCATGACCTCGCAGATCCTGCGTGACACCTACCGGTGGAGGAAAACCCCGTTCGGTGACCCCGCCGAAGCGCAGGAAGTGATGATCCGCGTCCGGGCCCGCTCCCTCGGCTGGAACCGCAGCGCGGAATTTCCGGTGCCGGTGGTGCCCTACGATCTGCGGATTGGATTGGAGCCGGGGCTGGTTGATAGGCGGGGGACAGCGGGAAAGGGGAAGGGGGAAGCGGGAAGGGGGAAGCGCAGCATCAGATAAGAGCGCAGGCATCAAGGAGGGCAGAGTGACGTGTGTTTGAAACGCGCTGGCAACGCCCCCACGTAGTGAGCCTGACTCTCCCGCCTCCCGCTTCCCGCTTCTCATGCAACCACCGAACGGATTCCCCGATCCCCGTGTCGAACTATTCAGCAACCATGGTCGCGACGGCAGATACAATAACCGCGTGAACGAATCCCAGCTCATCGCCCGGGTAATTGCGGGGGATCGGTTGGCCGGGCGTACGCTGTACGATACGCACGCGCCACGGGTGTATTCGCTGGCATACCGGTTGAGTGGGGACGCGGACAAGGCGCGGGAGTTCACTCAGGACACGTTCATTCGCGCGTTTGCGAGACTGTCGCAGTTCCGGGGTGATGCTGCATTCTCGACCTGGCTGCACAGGATAGTCGTAACAATCGTATCGAACGCGAGACGGAGTGAGATTCGCACATCACGCGAAGTCGCGCTCGATGAAGCAAGCTCGATCGAGGTGTCGACTCCCGAGGCGGAGCCGGATCTGAAGGAATGCATAGCAAAAGCGGTTGAAAACCTTTCGGAAGCTTATCGAATGACGCTGATAATGCACGACATCGAGGGATACACGCACGCGGAAATCGCCGGCATTCTTGGCGTCCCAGAGGGGACGTGCAAGAGCAGGCTCTCCGCGGCAAGAGCGCAGCTGAGACAGGACCTGGCTGCCTTCAAGGAGTAGTGATGGACGACGATCGCTTCGAAGACGTGCTTCGCGATTTGCCGCGCAGCTACAATCCGCCGCCGGACGCGCCCCTCGACGAAATGTGGACGGTGGTCGAGGATGCGCATTTCAACGCCCCGATCTCGATCGACCGTTCGCGACCGTTCGCGACGCGCGCTCCGTGGCTCGCCGCGGCGGCCACGCTCGTCATCGGAATCGGCATCGGTCGCTACCTGCCGAGCCGCGCCACGGCCGCCACGGGTTCGCAGCCGACGGTTGCGGCGAGCGTGGCGCCGCCCACAGCCGATACCTCGGCGGTCGCCGATGCCTATCGCGACCAGACCAATCATTATCTGGGTCAGGCTGCCGCACTGCTCATTTCGCTTCCGGCCAGGGACGCCAAAGGCAAGACCGATTCGACCTTCGCCTCGAAGGCGTCCGATCTGCTGGTCACTACCCGTCTTCTCATCGATTCCCCCGCCGCCGCACAGGACGTCAAGCTGCGCTCTCTGCTCGAGGACCTCGAGCTGGTGCTGGTGCAGATCGCGCGTCTCCGCGGCGAGAAAACAAAGGGAGATCTCGACTTGATCCACCAGGCGGTCGAGCAGGGAGACGTGATCTCGCGTCTCAACTCCGCCGTGGCAACCACTCAATCCTCAGAATGAGGGAAGGATGATCAGAGCTACTCTTACGGTCGCCGCGCTCTGCGTTTGCGCTCTCTCGAGCCAGGCGCAAAATCCGACACCGACACCGACACCGACACCGACACCGGCGCCCGCCGCCCCGACAAGGCCCGCGCGAACGAGGCCCGCGACTCCACGCGTGATACGCGTTCCGCCCGCGCCGCCTGAGCTGACCGCGCCGGAAATCCTGGACATCGACAGCCAGCTCGATGCAGTGCGCGATATGCACTTCGACCTGGACATGATGCCGTTGGATTTTCACGTCGATCCGATCGACATCGACATGGATTTCGACATGGCCCCAATGGCGATAGACATGCCCGAGATGGACATGGACTTCGACATGCTCATGCCCGCGATGCCGACCATGCCGCCCATGGCTCCGATGGCCCT
>DASXGU010000192.1:0-10173 GCA_036488915.1 Gemmatimonadaceae bacterium
GCGCTTGACGGCGTGGTGGTCGCCGCCGACGGCGCCGGCTTCCTCGGCGTGCGAGATCGCGTGAGCGTCGGCAGCACCTTCCGAGTGGGGATGATGCGCGGGCGTGTTCGGATCTCTGGGGCCGAAGCGCGCACCACTCAGCGAGAGCAAGCCGTTGACGACGAAGCCGAGTAACGGAAGGACCGGCAGGAGCCACATCCACTCGGCGACACTGCCCGGAAGCGGATGGTTCTGCACGGTTGCGACCGCGGTCTGTAGCAGCATCAGCCTCTCAGCAGGTTGATGTCCTTGAGATTGATAGTCTGACGATGACGGAAGATCGCGATGATGATTGCCAGACCGACCGCGGCTTCAGCGGCGGAGACCGTCATGACGAACACCACGAAAACCTGCCCAGCCGGGCCGTAAAAGCGGGAGAACGCAACGAAGGTCAGATTGACCGCAGTCAGCATCAGCTCGACGCACATGAAGATGATGATCGCGTTCCGGTGCACTAGCACGCCGATCACTCCGATTATGAACAGCGCGGCCGTGAGAGCCAGTGACTCAGCGAGCACGCACGCTCCTCCCTCTCCCCAACACCACCGCTCCGGCGATCGCCACCAGCAGCAGAACGCTGGTGAGCTCGAAGGCCAACAGATAATCCTTGAACAACGGCTCGGCGATGGTGCCGACGGCGTTCAGCTTCTGCAGCTGAAGCTCGTTGAAATCGCGAGGCACCACCAGCTGCTGGGGCAGCTTGGTGCGCAGGATGACCATGATCTCGCTCAACAACCCGAGTCCGACGAGGCCGGCCACGAGCTTCCACCCGGTTCCCCGGGCGTCGGCGAGCTCCGAGGGATGGCCCAGGTTGAGCAGCATGACGACGAAGAGAAACACCACCATGATCGCACCGGCGTAGACGAGCACCTGCATCACTCCGATGAACTGCGCATCGAGCATGACGTACAGCGCCGCGAGGCTGAACATGGTGTTGACCAGCCAGAGCGCCGCGGCAACCGGGCTCCTGCGCGTCACGAAGGCGATTGACGAGGCGAGGGCAATGACGCCGAAGAGGTAGAAGTGGAAAACGTAAAAGAGCGGGTAGTGCGGCTCCATTACTGGCCCTTCGGGTCTTCGGGATCCCACATTTCGCAAACCGGATGGGTCTGGTCCATCAGCCGCTGCAGGTCGTAGACGAAGCCCTCACGACTGTACTCGGAGTTCTCGTAGTGCCGCCCGACGTGGATCGCTTCCTCGGGACAGACTTCCTGGCAGTAGCCGCAAAAGATGCAGCGGAACTCGTCGATCTCGAAGACGAGCGGATACCGGTTCCCTTCCTCATCCTCGCCGGGAACCAGCTTGATGCAGTTGGCGGGGCAAACCGTCGGGCAGAGGCCGCAGGCGACGCAGCGCGCCTTGCCGGTCTCCGTGGTGAGCATCCGGTGGGTGCCGCGCCACCGAGGAGAAATGGGCGATTTCTCTTCGGGATACTGGGTAGTCACGCGCCCATTGACGTCGAAGAGATGCTTGACGGTGAGCGCCATGCCACGGAGCGCGGCCCGGACGTAGCTGACGTCCTCTATTGGTCGCTCGACGATCTTGACCTTGATTGCCATTATATGCCTCCCTCGGCCGCGAACCGCTTCGCGTCGATCCGGCGAAGCTTCTCCAGCTCCTTCTCACGCATTCTACCGTAAGCGGGACTTATGAGCCGCCCGCGATCGAGAATGGCAAACAGCAGCAGGATGACGAGTACGTTGACCGAGCCGAGGATTGCCGCGTACATGAGCCCTTGCTGGATGCCGGCGGCGCTCAGGCCGAGCATCACCGCCGCTATCAGCACGATGTAGACGAGAGCCAGCGGCAGCATGAACTTCCAGCCGAGAGACATGAGCTGGTCATAGCGGAACCGCGGCAGGGTCCAGCGGACCCACATGAACAGGAACAGGAAGAACAGAATCTTTGCCAGGAAAATCCCGATCGACAGCAGCGACAGCCAGCCGCTGTAAGGGCCAATGTTGTCGCGCGCGGTGAACGGAACGTCCCAGCCGCCGAAAAACAACGTCGCCATCAGCGCGCTCTGGGTCACCATCGCCGCGTACTCGGCGATGAAGAACAACGAGAATTTCATGGCGCTGTACTCGGTGTGATAACCCGCGATCAGCTCCGACTCGGCCTCCGGCAGATCGAACGGCAGGCGGTTCGTCTCGGCGAACGCCGAGATCATGAAGATGAAGAACGCGACAGTGAGATTGACGACGTTCCAACCGCCCCACACCTGCTGATTGATTACCGAGTTCAGACTGACGTTGCCCGCCAGGAGCAGAACCGGTATCGTCGACATGCCCATCGAGATCTCGTAGGAGATCATTTGCGCGCTGGAGCGGAGTCCACCCAGCAGCGCGTACTTGTTGTTGGAAGACCATCCGGCGAGCACGATTCCGTAGACGCCTAGCGACGTGATCGCCAAAATGAACAGAAATCCGACCGGAAGGTCGGCTACGACCAGATCGATCCGTCCCCAGCGGGTAGGGATTGGTGCGCCGAAGGGTATGACGCACCACGCGGTGAGCGCGGGGATGAACGCCATGATCGGAGCGAGGACGAAGAGCGGCTTGTTGACGCCGTCCGGCATCGTCTCCTCCTTCATGAAATTCTTGAGTCCATCGGCCGCCGGCTGGAGCCAGCCCTTACCGACCCGATTCGGGCCGTGCCGATCCTGAATCCACGCCGAGATTTTGCGCTCGGCGAGCGTCAGCATGGCGACCCCGACCATGTAGATGGTGAAGATGACCAGCATCTTCACGACCGTGAAAATAAACCACGCCATTCCGCTGACGGGCGGCAGGTTCGGATCGGCAACCTGGAGCAGCGCCGTAAGGCCATGAATTGCCATCACGCTGCACCGACCGCGATCGGAGCCTTGGGCCCGTTCGAGGCCGCATCGACGACCGGTAGGCCCTTGAATCCGATCTTGTCGTAGCTCAATCCGGCGAAAGACTTGTGGCTGCCGGCGAGGCGCGCAAAAACTTCGGACGGCAGAAAGAAGTTGCTCTGCTTGCCCAATGCGCCGAGCAGATCGCCGAGCACCAGCCAGCTCGGGCGCGACTCCCCGGGCGCTTGCCGCGCCTGGGTGAATCGCTGCACCCTGCCGCGCAGATTGGTGACGGTGCCCTCTTCCTCGGCGAAATTGGCGATCGGCAGTACCACCGACGCTTTCGCCGCGGCCTCCGGCAGCACAGAGCCGATTACAATGATGTCACTGGCGCGCGTGAGCGCGGAGGAAGCGATACCGGCGAGATCCTCACCGGCTACGACGAGCACGTCACCCTGGCCGAGTGCACCCAGCAGATCGCCGGTCTTCCTGAATCCAAGCTTCTCGGCGCCGTAGACGTTGGCGGCGCGCTCTCGACGCAGGGCAAGGTCATCCACGCCAGGAAGCGGCGCCTCTTCCCCTTCGGCAACGCGGAAAGCGCCGCTGCCACCCTGCATCAGCTCAGTCAACAGAAACAGTGACTCGTTCGACAACATCGGCGAGGCGGCAACGAAGACTTTCTTACCACTGATCGCGCGAGCGGCTGCCGCGATGGCGAGCTCCCAGCTCGTGGCGACCAATCCGGCTCCCTGCCGCACCATGGGCTTCTCGACCCGATCCCTCTCGTTCATCCAGCGGTAATTGAGCCGGCCCCAGTCGCACATGAAAAACGCGTTGACGTACTCATTCGCCCTGGGGCGCATGCGCACAACCTGATTCTCGCGGGTCTCCATGATGACGTTGCAGCCCTGAGTGCAGTTGGGGCAGATCGACGACGTGCGATCGAGCTCCCAGGCGCGCGCCTTGTTGAGAAAATCCTTGGACAGCAAGGCGCCGACCGGGCAGAGATCCACGACGTTGGCGGCCCAGGGGTGCGTCATGTCCCGCCCCTCGAACTTCCCGATCAGCGCGCGGTCGCCCCGCTCGCTGACGTTGAGTGTCGGCTCGTGCGCGACGTCGTCCATGAAGCGGACGCATCTGGTGCAGAGGATGCAGCGGTTCGGGACGTAGATCACGTCACCGCCGAAATCCTCAGCCGGGTTAAAGCGCTTTGGCTCGCGGTATCGCGAGTCGTCGCGGCCTTCCTGATAAGTGTAGTCCTGCAGCTCGCACTCACCGGACTGGTCGCAGATGGGGCAGTCGAGTGGGTGATTGATGAGCAGCATCTCGAGCACGCCCTTGCGGGCGTCAAGAGACTTGTCGGAGTGAACGTGGACGACCTGGCCTTCGGCAACCGTGGTTGCACACGACGGCGCGAGCTTGGGCGCCTTTTCGACCTCCACCAGACACATCCGGCAGACGCCGGCGACGGGCAGCCCCGGGTGATAGCAGTAGTGAGGGATCAGCACTCCCGCGAGCTTCGCCGCCTCGAGGATCGTGGTTCCTTCGGGAACCGTCACCGGTCGATTCTCGATCGTGAGATTCACCATCTTCTGCTCGGTCATCAGGCCACCGCCGCGATGACTGGGTGGAACTTGCGTCCCTGAATCAGGGCCTCGAATTCACCGCGGAATTTCTTGATGCCCGACACCACCGGAACCGCGCACGAATCGCTCAGCACGCAGATAGTCTTGCCCGTCATCTGCTCGGCGATGTCGAGAAGTGTGTCGAGATCTTCGGTCGTTCCTTCGCCGTCGCGAATTCGCTCGAGGATCTTGGTCGTCCAGGCCGTGCCCTCGCGACACTGAGTGCACTGGGCGCAGCTCTCGTGGGCGAAGAAGCGCGCGATACGGGCGATCACCGTCACCATCGGCTGAGCATCGTCGATGACGATGACGCCGCCCGACCCGAGCATCGAGCCCTGGGCGACGAAGCCCTCGTAATCCATCAGCGTGGCCTCGGCCTCATCCATCGTCTGAATCGGCACCGACGCGCCGCCGGGTATCACCGCCTTGAATTTCCGGCCATGGAGCGGTCCGCCACACAGATCGTACAGGAATTCCTTGAACGGAAAGCCCATCTGGACCTCGTAGGTCCCAGGCCGCTGTACGTTGCCGCAGACCGAAAAGAGCTTGGTGCCGGTGCTTTTCGGATTGGACAACGACATCTTCTTGTACCACTCCGCACCGTTCATCAGGATCGGCGCCGAGGCAATCAGAGTCTCGACATTGTTGATCGTCGTCGGCATGCCAAAGACGCCCGAGACCGCCGGGAAGGGCGGCTTGATGCGTGGATTGCCGCGACGTCCCTCCAGCGAGTTCATCAGAGCGGTCTCTTCGCCGCAGATATAAGCCCCGGCTCCTTTGTGGACGTGAACATCCACGCGCTTACCGGTGCCCATTGCGTTCTTGCCGATGATGCCGGCGGCGTACGCTTCCTTGACGGCCTGTTCCATCCAGTAGAGCGGCTCGGTGAACTCGCCGCGGATGTAGACGTATGCGGTCTCGGCGCCGATCGCATACGCTCCGATGGCGCAGCCTTCGACCAGCGCGTGCGGCGTCCAGCGCATCAGCTCGCGGTCCTTGAACGTGCCCGGCTCGGATTCGTCGGCGTTGCAGCAGAGATAGTGTGGCTTGCCATCGCCGGGCTTCATGAACGACCACTTCATGCCGGTCGGGAAGCCCGCGCCCCCGCGCCCGCGGAGCCCTGACTCCTTCACGATGTTCACGATGTCGGCGGGCTGCATGCCCAGCGCTTTTTCCAGCGCCTTGTAGCCGCCGCGCTTCTTCCAGCCGTCGAGCGTGCGCGCCTCTGCGTCCCCAAAGTACTGGGAGAGCACTGGCGTTTCTCTGGGATGCGGGTGGTGCGGAAAGCCCATTATTTGAGTCGCGAGAGAAGTTCCGGAACCTTGTCGGGTGTCACAGACTCGATGAACTCTTCGTTCACCATCACCGGCGTGGCGAAGCCACAGGCGCCGAGGCATTCGACTTCGATGACGGTGAACTTGCCGTCGGGCGAGGTGATGCCCAGCTCACCGGTGTTGGTGTGACGGAGAAACGCTTTCACCACGTCTTCTGCGCCGCAGATTCCGCAGGGAGACGTGGTGCAGACCTGAATGAAGTATCTGCCGACCGGGTGCTGGTGGTACATAGTGTAGAACGTCACCACACCCTTGACGTACGCCGGTGTGAGATCGAGGAGCTCGGCGACTTCCACCATTGCCTCCTCGCTCACCCAGCTGTGCTCGCGCTGGACGATCCAAAGCGCCGGCAGGAGCGCCGCCATCTTGTTCGGGTAGCGAGTGAGCAGCTCGTCCAGCTCGCGCTTCAAGTCTCCGGTAAAAACCGGCTTGTAGGGGCCGTGGCCGGCGCGATCATGCGAGGCGTAATCCGGCGACTCGACCCCGCCGACGAGATCGGGCGTCACCGGTCGATTTCTCCCATGACGATGTCGATGCTGGCGTTGATGGCGATGACGTCGGACAGCAGATGTCCTTCGACCATCTTCGGAATGGCGGCGAGGTTGACAAATGATGGAGGCCGAATGCGCCACCGCACCGGCTTGGCGGTGCCGTCCGATACCATATAGTAGCCCTTTTCTCCCTTGGGGCTTTCGACAGCCACGTAGGACTCGCCGATCGGCGGGCGCGGGCCTTCCATTACGACCTTGAAATGGTGGATCATCGACTCCATCTCGCTGGTCGCCTTGGATTTCGGCGGCAGGATGATGCGCGGGTCCTCGATGTTCACCGGACCATCGGGAAGCCTGTCCGCCGCCTGTTGAAGGATCCGGATCGACTGACGCATTTCCTCGAACCTCACCAGGTAGCGATCGTACACGTCGCCGTTGGTGCCGACCGGAACCTCGAAATCGTAGGTCTCGTAATCGAGGTAGGGGAAATCCTTGCGCACGTCGTAGTCGACGCCGGACGCGCGAAGCATCGGACCGGATAGTCCCCAGTTGGTGGCTTCTTCCGGCGTCATCACGCCGAGGCCGACCGTGCGACCGACCCAGATCGCGTTCTTGGTGAGGACGCGGTCGATCTCGTCGAGCGTGTGAGGGAACGTGCGCGTGAACTGACGAAGGCCGTCCATCCAGCCGTTCGGGATGTCGGCGATCATTCCGCCGACGCGCGTCGCGGACGTGGTCAGGCGTGCTCCGACCCATTTCTCGAGGAGGCGGTAGATCTCTTCGCGGCGCTGAAACGCCCACAGGAACGGCGTGAACGCGCCGATGTCGATGCAGAACGTCCCCAGCCACACCAGGTGCGACATGATCCGCGACAGCTCGGCGGCGATCACGCGAAGAACCTTGCAGCGCTCGGTGATGTCGATGCCGAACAGCCGCTAGGCGCCGAGCGCGAAGGCGACGTTGTTGCCGATCGAGTTGAGGTAGTCCTCTCGATCAGTCCAGCAGATTATCTGGTTGTACTGGCGGTATTCGCCGATCTTCTCGAACCCGCAATGGAGATAGCCGATGTGCGGGATGCAGCGAACCACAGTCTCGCCATCGAGCTCCAGCACCAGGCGCAGCACGCCGTGGGTGGCGGGATGCTGGGGCCCGATGTTGATGAGCATGTGCTCGCCCTCGAGATCCGGCTCGATTCCCGGCGGAGCCTGCAGTGCAAGGCCGCCACCTCCGTCATCCGTGAGGATGGGAACTCGTTGCGGGCGTCCCTGCGCGTCGAGGCCCGTGGTCGAGAGCTCGACGTTGACGGTGCGGTTTGGCATTACTCGCCCGTCCTCTCGCCCTTGCTCAGGCGTTGACGCATATCTTCGGGAAGCTCGGCGAAGGCGTCGGCGATGGAGAGCTCTTCCATCGAGTACCGCGCCTCCGGGTTCTGGGCGAGAGCCTGTCTCAGCTGCTCACTGCGGCTGAATCTGCCGCGCAGCGGGAAATCCTTGCGCAGCGGAAATCCTTCCTTGTACTGCTCCCACATCAGGATTCGGCGCAGATCGGGATGTCCGCGAAAGCGGATTCCGAACATGTCGTAGCACTCGCGCTCGAGCCAGTCGGCGGAGCGATATATTCCGTACACGCTGTCGATCTCGAGCGGCGATCCTTTTGGCAGCTGCGATTTGATGCGCAGAAACCGCCGGAACGGCAGCGACCGCAGATGCCAGACGACCTCGAGGGGGACTTCCGGGTCGCGGTACTCGACCGCGGTAACGTCGCTCAGGAAATTATAGCGCTGGCTCGCATCGTCGTGCAGCCACTGAATGGCATCGCGGACCGACGCCGGCTCGACGTAGACCGTGGTCTCTCCCCATATAACGTCGACCGTTTTGATGGCGGTCCCGAATTTCTCCTGCAGCGCTTTTGCTGAAGGGTTGGCCTGTGCGCCACGATGCGGAACGTTCTTTTGAGTCGCTGGGGCCGCGTTGTCGCTTTCCCCGGTCCGCACGACCTCGAATCCACTCACAGCCCTGACCTCGTCTGATTGACCGAATTGCCGAACGGCTCACCGAGCTCGTCGATGAGCGAGGGCGGAATGTAAAGCTGGCTCGAGGGATCGGGTTCCATCTCGTCGCGCGTTCCTTTGTCGGCCGCGCGCTCGTTCTTCACTTTTTCCTGCAGCATTCTGATGCCGTAGATCAGACCTTCGGGACGCGGCGGACATCCGGGGACATAGACATCGACGGGGATGATAGTGTCGATGCCCTGCACCACCGCGTAATTGTCGAACATGCCGCCGGTCGAGGCACAGGCGCCCATGGAGATGCTCCACTTGGGCTGCGGCATCTGCTGCCAAATGCGACCGATGATCGGCGCGAGCTTGAACGGCACTCGTCCGGCGCAGATCAGCACATCAGCCTGGCGCGGCGAGAAGCTCATGCGCTCCATGCCGAAGCGCGCCAGGTCGAAATCGCTGGCAGCGGTGGCCATGAATTCGATTGCGCAGCACGCGGTTCCGAACGGCATCGGCCACAATGAGTTCGCCCGCGCCCAGTTGACGAGGAAATCGAGCCGGGTCGCGACCCAGCCTTCCTGCGCCTCGGGCGCGTACGAGACTATCTGATGCTCGGATGGGGCACTCAATCCCATTGCAGGGCTCCCTTCTTCCAGACGTAAACGAAGCCCACCAGCAGGATCAGCATGAAGACGAGCATTTCGCCGAGGCCAAAAAACGAGATGTTGCCGACGGGGCAAGCATCGTTGACCAGCGGCTTGAAGCAGGACAGCTGCCGGTAGTAGACCGCCCATGGAATCATGAACACGGTCTCGATGTCGAAAATGATGAACAGAATCGCGACGAGGTAGAAGCGCACCGAGAAGCGCTCGCGCGCATCGCCCAGCGCGGGAACGCCTGATTCATACGCCTGTTGCTTGACGGGAGTGGGACGCGCGCGAACGGTGAGTGTCGAAATCGCGATCATCGCGACGGCGTTGATCACGACGAAACCGAGCAGCATCAGTACCGGAAAGTAGGCGCGACCCATGGCCTCTCAGACTTCGTGAAAAATTTCACTAGTGCGATTTTTTGAATTTACCCGTGACATTCTTGTAATTCAACGGCTCCCCTTCGGTGGCGATGTCAGTGCGAAATCCGTACATTCCCGACGAAATCCTGCGAAGTTGCAAGGCGCTCCGCCGCCGATGGGTTCTTCCCTCCGTCTCTTCCGCTTCCCTCTTCCCTCTTTTCCCCAAAATGTCAATTCAATCGGATCGCTGGATCACCCGGATGGCCAAGGAGCACGGGATGATCGAGCCCTTCGAGAGCAGTCAGGTCAGGTCAGGGGTAATCTCCTACGGAGTGAGCTCTTACGGGTACGACATGCGAGTCGCGCCCGAGTTCAGAATCTTCACCAACGTTCTGAACTCGATCGTTGATCCCAAGGCGTTCGACCCGAGGTCGTTCGTCGAGTTCGAGGGCGACGTCTGCATCGTTCCGCCCAATTCCTTCGCCCTGGCGCGATCAGTCGAGTATTTCCGCATACCCCGCGACGTCGTCACCATCACGGTCGGTAAATCGACCTACGCGCGGTGCGGCATCATCACCAACGTCACCCCATTCGAGCCCGAGTGGGAGGGCTTCGTCACGCTCGAGATCTCCAACACGACCCCCTTGCCGGCCAAGATCTACGCCAACGAGGGGATCGCGCAGGTCCTCTTCTTCAAGGGCGAGGAGCCGCCGGAGATCTCGTACAAGGACAAGAAGGGGAAGTATCAGGCGCAGACGGGGGTCACGCTGCCACGCCTGTGATCACCCGCTGGTGATGAGAATGACCGCGCCGGCGGCGCAGGCGAGGCCGACCATCTGGCGGCGCCGCAGCTTC
>DASXGU010000040.1:0-5860 GCA_036488915.1 Gemmatimonadaceae bacterium
GGCATAGACCGCCAGACGTCCACGGTTGTTGCCGAACTCGCAGATCACGAATTCGCTTTGCCCCGGCTCCCCGAGCTGGACCCGTTTGACGAAGACCGGTCGGAACAGCGAGTCGATAAGGGTGCCGCGCAATTGGAGCGAGTCGTGCCCGACGAAGGAGTACTCCAGCAGACTGCCGCGCGGCTCGTCGTTCGGATCGAGAATCCCCGACTCGAGCACCAGCACGCGCTCGTCCTCTACCAGCAGGTCGGTGGGCGGACTGGCGAGCCTTATGGTGGACAGCAGGCGCTGGTGCCAGTCGAACATTCTGAGAGTGTTGCTTCCCGCTTCGCCGACGAAGATGCGCTCGTGGGTCGAATCGACCTTGAGGAGCGTGATGATACCGCTGCTCTGGATTCCGGCGGCGAAGGGCGTCACCCGAATGAACGCGGGGTCAATTTGCGGCTCGGCCGGCAGGCTCTGATACGGAAGCGAGTCCGGCGCGTGATCGCGGAAATAGCCGACGATCCGGCTCCAATCGTCGGTCGAGACGGAACCCGCCAGGACGGGCATATAAGGACTTTGAGCCATGGTCTGCGCAAGGGTGCTCGCCTGAACACCCACGCGCGGAGCCATCTGCGGCAGCACTCCGTTTACCCAGGTTTTTTTGTCCAGCAGTCCCGGGTCGGGAAACTCGTGACAGGCGCCGCAGCGCGAGCGCGCCAGCTTTTCACCAGCGGGCGTGGTGTCGCGAGTGCAGGCTCCGATCAAAACGAAGCTCAGGCCGAGCATGAAACCCGAACGGCGGATTTGGCTCATCATCGCCATTGTATGCGTTGCTTCCCGCCTGCACATTCAAGATTATCGTTCAGGCTCACGTTCATCAGGGGTTATTGCATGCAGGTCAAGCGGCCGATCTCCCGGGTCATAAACCTCATTCCCACGGATTCGCAACGACTCTGGGCGAGCGACGAATCTGAGGCCCGGTGCAGTCTGCTCGCTAGTGACGCCGACGCGGTGCTTCGACTCGAGGGATCCTTTGCCCTCGTCGCCCAGGAAGGGGAGCGGGTGGTGCTGGCGCGCAGCCTCGATCGACCGCTGCGTTATTTCCTGGCGAAGGCGGCCGATGGTCCCGTCCTGATCGTAGCCGAGCGGATCGACGAGATCGCGGCCGAGCTGGCGCGGCACGGCTGGTCCGAGCAGTTCCACCCGAGCTACTCCAGGATGGTGCCGGCGCATCACATCACGACGCTGCGGCTGGTGGGGTGTCCCGATCCCAATCCGGTGCACCAGCGGTTCTTCGATCCGCCGCGCGGAACGCTGCCACCCGACCTCGACGTGATCGGCCGGCATTACATCGAAGCGGCGTACGGAGAGCTGCGTCGCTGGCTGGCCGCCCAGGATCCGAAGGCCCCCATCGGTGTTCCCTTCTCCGGCGGCATCGACAGCGGCGCGATTCTGCTCTGCATCTACAAGCTGCTGCTGAACGAAGGATCGTCGCCGTCGAGGCTGAAAGCGTTCACGCTGTCGGTCGATGGTGATGGCGACGACGCGCGTCAGGCGCGGGATTTTCTGCGCAGCACCAACCTGGAGATGCTCGGCGAGATCATCGACGTCCCCGCCAGCGCACTGGATCCGCTGCGGGCCGTAGCGGTGATCGAAGACTACAAGCCCCTCGACGTGGAGTGCGCCGCCGCGAACCTGGCGCTCCTGGCGGCGATCCGCGGGCGCTACCCCGAGTGGCGGCTGCTGGTGGACGGCGACGGAGGTGACGAGAACCTCAAGGATTATCCGATCGAGGCAAACAGCGAGCTCACGATTCGGAGCGTGGTCAACAACCGCATGCTCTATCAGGAAGGCTGGGGCGTCGAGTCGATCAAGCATTCGCTGACCTATTCGGGCGGCTACAGTCGCGGCTGCGTGCGCAGCTACGCCTGCGCGCAACAGTACGGCTTCGAGGGCTTCAGCCCGTTCACGCGTCCATCGGTGATCGCCGTCGCCGAGGCGATTCCATTCGCCGAGCTGAGCCAGGGGTCGCACGAAAAGCTGTATGCGCTCAAGGGAGAGATCACGCGGCGAGGGGTTCGCTCGGTGCTCGGAATGGAGATGCCGGTGTTCCCGAAGAGGCGCTTCCAGCACGGCTCCGTGTCGGCGAGTCGCGTCGGAGAGCTGTTTCCGCAGAACGAGGCGCGGTATCGCCGGCACTTCGAGACGCTGCATCTGACGGCGGTGTGAAGCGGGAGGCGGGAAGCGTCGCGCGGGAAGCCGAAGGCGGGAAGCGGGACGCGGACCGCGAGAGCCAGCGCATTCGGAGTCTGCGTCCGGCAAAAGGCTGGGTGGATCCTTATGTGGCGCAGGGCGCGCTGGTCGAGCGCGAGCGACGGCCCGGCGGGCTGGTCGAACAAACTCTCACAGTATTTCTGGCGGGCGCGGAGTGTCCATTCACTTGTTCGTTCTGCGATCTGTGGCGGTTCACGATCGACGGGCCGACGCCCGCGCACGCGTTGACCACGCAGCTCCGGCGCACTCTCGAGGCCGGGGATTTCGGTGGCATCGATCGTATCAAGCTTTACAACGCCAGCAACTTCTTTGATCGGAGGGCCGTTGGGCTGCCGGACTTCCTGGGACTAGCGGAGCTGGTGAGCCAATTCGGCGCGGTGACGGTCGAATCCCACGCCAGCTTGATCGGCGAGCGAGCTGTGGAGCTCGCCCGCGCGATCACTGGACGGCTCGAGGTGGCAATCGGACTGGAGACGATTCACCCGATTGCCCGGGAACGACTCAACAAGCGGCTGGAGCTCTCGACGTTCGACAAGGCGGCCGATTTTCTCGCCGACAACGGGATCGACCTCCGGGTTTTTGTTCTGCTCGGCGCGCCCCATGTGCCGGCCGCCGAATCGGTGGAGTGGACGGTGAAAACGGTGGAATATGCGATCGACAGGGGCGCGTCGGTGGTGTCGATCATTCCAGTGCGCGGTGGGAACGGAGAGATGGAGCGGCTCCAGGCGCTGGGCGAATTCACGCCGCCGTCCCTCGACGATCTGGACGCGGTGATCGATCAGTGCGCCGCGTCGGCGCGAGCGGTGGTGACCGCCGACCTGTGGGACATCGAGCGCATCAATCGATGCGTTGAATGTGGACCGCGTCGGATTTCGAGACTCGAGCGGATCAATGGGAGCGGCGTGATCGAGGAGCGCATCGGATGCGACGCGTGCGGCGCGGTCACAGCGTGAAGGATTCGTGCGAGGTCGCCATCGTTGGCAGTGGATTCGCGGGCTCCGTTCTCGCCCGGGTGCTGGCGGTGCTTGGCTATGATGTGGTCCTGTTGGAGCGCGGCACGCATCCCCGATTCGCGATCGGAGAGTCTTCGACTCCGCTCGCCAACCTCTCGCTGGAGCGCATTGGCATCCGATATGGTTTGCCCGACTGTTATCGACTGGCGACCCATGGGCGATGGCTGGCCAGCTACCCGGAGTTGCGCCGCGGGCTGAAACGTGGCTTCACGTTTTTCAGGCATCAGCGCGGTGAGCCGCTGCTCGGCGCCGGCGACGTCGTCGAGCGGCTGCTGGTGGCTGCCAGCCCCAGCGACTCGCTGTCCGACACGCATTGGCTGCGCGCCGACGTCGACCACCACTTCGTCCGGCAGGCCATCGACGCCGGCGTCGATTACCGGGATCGGGTCGAGGTGACGCGCGCCGATTTCACCGGCGACGGAGCGACGCTCACCGGCGCTCGCAACGGCGCGAGACTCCAGCTGCATACGCAGTTCGTGATCGACGCGTCGGGGCCGGGAGGATTTCTTTCCCGGCAGCTCTCGATCCCCTCCGCTCTGGATCGAACCCACACCCGATCGTCGCTGGTGTTCAGTCATTTCGAGGGCGCGCGCACGATGGCCGATGTCGTGCCGGAAATGGCTGTGGGCCCCTACCCGGACGACTGGGCGGCCGTGCATCACGTCATCGACGAAGGATGGATGTACTCGCTGCGCTTCGATGACGGAGTTACCAGCGCGGGATTTCTGCTGACTCCCCGCGGGTTGGAGTCGCTTCGCCCGCCGCAGGGGAACGTGGCCGAATCACATTGGAGAAGTTTACTCGAGAGATATCCGACCCTCGCGGCGGCGTTCGGCGATGCGACGCCGTTGATGCCGATCGCGTTTCGGCCGGCGATTCAGCATCGCCTGGCGCTCTCCGCCGGCCAGCGCTGGCTGCTGATGCCGCACGCCTACGCTTTCGTCGACCCGTTGTTCTCCACGGGCATCGCCTGGAGCCTTCGTGCCGCTGAACGGATCGGGCTCGCCTTCGAGCAGGTCGCCAGGACCCGGGAAATTCCCGGCACCGATTTTCTCGCCAGGTACGACGCTGCTCTTTCCGCGGAAGCCGATCAGATCGATCTGGTGGTCGCCGGCGCTTACGAGGGGATGTCCCATTTCGATCTTTTCGCCTCGCAGGCGATGCTCTATTTCGCCGCGGTCTCGTTCGCCGAGGTGAGCCAGCGACTGGCCCCGACCGACACTGTGGCCTGGGATGGTTTCCTGGGTGTCGGCGACAAAATCATGGGGTCTTTGCCGCGGGAGTCGCTGGAACGACTGGCACTGATCACCGAGGGGCGCGGTAAGGCGGGCTCGGGCGCGGAGCGGCGCCGGTTCACCGACTGGATGGAGCGCTCGATCGCCCCGCGCAACGTCGCCGGCCTCGCCGACGCGCGTCGCGGGAACCTGTATCCGATCGACTTCGAGAGCCTCGTAGAGGGACACGCGCTGCTCGGAATGACCCGCGAGCAGGTCATCGCGGCGCTTCCAGCGTTGCGCGGAACGGCGACGGAGCCGCCTGCGTCTCCGGTGACACTGGACGCACTTGCAAGGACCACCGTTGAGGCGCCATTCTATGCGTCGGACGAAACGCTGAATCCACGCTAACTGGGCTCGGGAACCGGCTATGGCACAGGCGACTCTCAGCAAGCAGAACATGATCATCGGCAATCAGCGGGTGATCGTCAGCAACCAGGTTAAGATTATTCGCAACCAGGCTCAGCTCGACGTCGCCATCCGCAACCAGATCAAGATCCTGCGCAACCAGGACGCGATCGTGAAGAATCAAAAAAAGATTCTCGCCAATCACGCCAGAATACTGGCGAAGTGGCCGACGCTCACGTCGAAGAAATGACCAGCTCGATGGCCTTCGCGTAGGAGCGCCATCGTTCCATCTCCTCCGCCAGCGCGTGTCGACCAGCCGCGCTGAGGTCGTAGTATCTCGCGATTCGATTGTTCTCGGTTGTCCGCCAGTATGAGACAACCCACCCGCGATTCTCGAATCGATGCACAGCCGGATAGAGCGACCCCTGCCCGATTTTGAAAACGCCCCCGGAGAGACGCTCGATGAAGGCACCAATCCCCCAGGCGTGAATCGGCTCGTGCGCAATCGCTCTCAGAATCAAGAGATCCAGCGTGCCCTGAATCACTTCCATCGGTTGGGTCATTCAGGCTAGCTCCTGTCGAAGTAAAAGGGAAGCTCGGTGCATTGTGATTATTGCGCAAGGATGGGGATAACACCTAGATTGGCGGCGCGACAACACGGCCTGCGCCTACCCTTAGCCCGTATCGAATGCGATTGGCTCAGATGGTAATCCTTCTCGCGACTGCTCCGGGCCTCCTCACCGCTCAGTCCTCCGTTCGCGACGGGACTTCGGCGAAAGGTGCGGACGCCGCTCCGGTCGGGCCGCTCCCGTCCTGGTTGAGCGTCGGTGGTCAGCTCAGGGTCCGCGCCGAGTCGTACAGCGGGGGAGGATTCAAGGCGGACAATTCTGACAGCTATCTGCTGACACGGGCCTTCCTCAACGCCCGCGTACGGCCTACCAGCTAGACGTCATTGTTCGTCGAGGG
>DASXGU010000078.1:0-12061 GCA_036488915.1 Gemmatimonadaceae bacterium
CACGTGCTGTTGGTCTTCCATCAGCGAGATCACGGCATTGCCGCACTCCGGCGCGAACTCACTGGAATGACTGTCGGCAATTCCCATGACGTCGCGCGCGAACTCGATGATCGCCGTCTGCATGCCGAGGCAAATGCCGAAAAACGGCAGGCCCGACTCGCGCGCGTACCGGATCGCTTCCAGCATCCCCTCGACGCCGCGCACGCCGAACCCGCCCGGGACCAGCACGCCGTGATATTCGCCGAGGAGCTCACGGGTGCGTTCGCGATTCGTGAACATGTCGCTGGCGAGCCAGTGCACTTCGACCCCGACGTCGTTGGCGATGCCGCCGTGAATGAGCGCTTCCTGCACGCTCTTGTAGCTGTCGACGAGTCCGGTGTATTTGCCGATGACGGCGATTTTCACACGGCCGTGCGGGTGTGCGACGCGCTCGACCATCGATCTCCACTTCGAGAGATCGGGCGCGCGGCGGCCGAGGAGCCCAAGCTTGTGCATTACGCGCTCGTCCAGACCCTGCTCGTGGAAGAGTAGCGGAATCTGATAGATCGTCGGCACATCCCGGCTCTCGATGACGGCGCCGAACTCGACGTTGCAGAACAAGGCGATCTTTCGCTTCACTTCCTCGGAGAGCGCCCGCTCGGTCCTGCAGATCAGGATGTCCGGCTGGATTCCGATTTCCATGAGCTCGCGCACCGAGTGCTGGGTCGGCTTCGTTTTCACTTCTCCGGCGGCCGCGATGAACGGAACCAGCGTCAGGTGGATGAAGATCGCATTCTCGCGGCCGATCTCGTGGCGGAACTGACGGATGGCCTCGAGGAACGGCAGCGATTCGATATCGCCGACGGTGCCTCCGATCTCGACGATGACGACGTCGCTCTCTGGGGCGAGTCGCTTCATAGCGCCCTTGATCTCGTCGGTCACGTGCGGAATCACCTGGACGGTAGACCCGAGATATTCACCGCGTCTTTCCTTGGTGATGACGTTCAGGTAGATGCGACCGGTGGTGATGTTGTTTGCCTGGGCCAGCGAGCGATCGATGAATCGCTCGTAGTGTCCGAGGTCGAGGTCGGTCTCGGCGCCATCGTCAGTGACGAATACTTCGCCGTGCTGGAACGGCGACATCGTTCCCGGATCGACGTTCAGGTAGGGGTCGAACTTCATTATGGTCACGCGCATCCCGCGCTCGACCAGAAGTCGTCCGAGCGATGCCGCGGCGATCCCCTTCCCCAGCGACGATACCACGCCGCCGGTGACGAAGATGTAGCGCGTCTGCTGGTTGGAACTACCTTGCATTGGTCACTGCTCCTTCCATAAAGGCGTCCCATTGCGCATTGGCGCGCTCGAGATCTTCTTCGGTGTCGATGCCACTCGCGGGCGCTTCACCCGTGACGGCGACTCCAATTGGCAAGCCCGCGGCCAACGGCCTGAGCTGCTCGAGTCGCTCGATCTCCTCGAGTGGATGTGGAGGCAACGAGACCCATTCTCGAAGCGCCTCCCGCGAATAAGCGTACACTCCGATGTGCTGCAAAGTCCGCTCGGCGAGCTTCGGCCGGTCGGCCTGGTCCCGCAAATACGGAATGGGCGCTCTGGAGAAATAGAGCGCCCGGCGATCGTCGCCGACGACCACTTTCACCAGACTCGGCGTGTCGAGAATCTCGGTGCTGGCACGGGAGGCGGCGGTTCCGAGTGGAAATTTCCCGGTCGAGACCAGCTCGGCGGCGCCACTGACGGCGCCGGCGCCGATGAAAGGCTCGTCGCCCTGAACGTTCACCACCGTGCCGTACCCGCTGAAACGCGGTTGAAACGCAACTTCGGCCACTCGCTCAGTCCCCGACGTGTGCCTGGCGCTGGTCATGACGCACTCGGCCCCGGCCTGACGCACTATGGACGCAACCGAATCGTCGTCCGTGGCGACCACGACGGCGTCAGCAACGTTCATTTGTGAGATTCTTTGCCAGACCCGGACGATGAGGGGAAGTCCGGAAAGGAGACGGAGGGGTTTGCGGGGGAGGCGCATGGCGCCGAGGCGCGCCGGAATGACCACAAGCGTCCCCATTACCCACCCTTTTTGGCGCGACACGATGCAAAAGTCACGCTCAGTAATATACCAACGGGGCTCAGCCCGGGCAAACTGCTTTTCGATCAGAACGAAAGGCTGGCTCCGAACGACACCGACGATCTGCGCGAGAACGGCGAGCGGTTGCGGGCCGGATCGATCGTGAAGTCTACACGGAACATGCTGACTCCTGCCCCGACGCCGACATTCTGGATGAGCGCGGGCACCTTATCGACGCCCGCATTGCCGGCGGCGTAGTGGAGCGCCAGAAAGGGATTGCCGAGGATCGGCACCTGAATCTTCTCGAACGGAATCATGTAGTCGCCGTCGAAGAAGAGCAGGTGGTCACCGCCGAGAGCGAGAAGATTGACGGTCGCCAGAGTACCCGAGCCGCCAAGGTAGGCGAACCGTTGAGCGGGAGCGATCCCCGCGCCGCCGGTCAGTACGGCGTGCGTTCTGACCGTAAGCGTCTGCGCGCCGAACGTTGGGAAAGAGACGTGCCCGTCCAGCGTCAGCTGGGTGAAGGAATCACTGGGCTGCGTGCACACGGGTCCGCCTGGTGTGAAGAGGCAAGTTCCCTTCAGCGAGGTTCGGACCGACTGTTCCAGATCAGCGTCGATCTTGCCATCGACGCCGCCAGTGACGAATTCGAAGCCCGTCCCGCCCAGCACCGACGTGATGCTCCCCTTGGCGATCGGCGGGTTGGGGCGGCGCATTCTGAGATTACCCTTCCGCCCGAAAAAGCTCCACGGAGATTTCGTCGGGGCGAGAGATCCGGTGGACCAGTCGCGCTCGATGTTTCCGCCTACGAACGGGGTGAAGGTTACCGAATTTCCGGTCAGGGTGAGCGTGTAGCGTGCCGTTCCGCGGGTTGAGCGATAGTAATTGCGGGCGTCCGAGCCGACGAAAAATGCGGCCAGCGAATTGGTCAGGTCGGACCGGATCCACGTGTCGTTGCTGAACGTCCCCCGACCGGCGAAGAAAGTGATCTCGTTCTGATCCGACGGCCGCAGGGTGCCCTCGAGCGATGGGTCCCACTTGCCGAGGTTGGAGCGATAGCTGACCAGGGCATCGACGTCCACGCGTCCGTCGCCCACCTCGAGCTTGGGTCCCCACGGTACGGTGAGCCCGTTGACGCGATCGTAAGTTGGAGGCCTGAGACCGATGCCGAGCGGCAGAGTGACGGGCGGCTCATTGTAGTCCGCGTAGCTGGTGTCGGTAGCGGCGGCGGTCGTGTCCTGCGCCGTCGACACCGTCGTCAGGCATCCAGTCATTGCCGCGGCGATCAGGGCGACGCTGAGCGCTTTCATTGTCCGATTCGGAGAAAGTTGCGAAGGATTTCCTTTCCGCACTCGGTCAGGATCGACTCCGGGTGGAACTGGACGCCCCACACAGGATGGCGGCGATGCCGAACCGCATGAATCTCCGTCGAGTCGTCCTCCGCGCGCGCAACGACCTCCAGATCGGCGGGCATCGACGAAGTCTCTATCACGAGCGAATGGTATCTCATTACCTCGAGCGGGCTCGGGACGCCCTCGAATATCCCTTTGCCGTCGTGGGCGATACGCGATGCTTTTCCGTGCATCAGGTTTTTCGCCCGAACTACTTTCCCGCCGTATGCTTCCCCGATCGCCTGGTGCCCGAGGCAGACGCCGAGCGTCGGTATCGAGCTTCCCCATGTCCTGACCGCGTCGACACTGATCCCGGCTTCGGCCGGTGTGCACGGTCCTGGCGAGATGACGATGCGCGTCACACCCATGCGCCCGATGTCGGCGACCTCGATCTCATCGTTGCGCTTCACCACCGGGCTCTCGCCCAGCTCGCCGAGGTACTGCACGAGGTTGTAGGTGAAGGAGTCATAGTTGTCGATGACGAGCAGCATGGCGAATACTAGCGAGTCGTGTTCACGCGCGCGGGTGGAACTGCTTGTGGACGCTGTGCAAATACTCACGGTCGACGTGCGTATAGATCTGGGTCGTGGAGATGTCGACGTGTCCAAGCATTTCCTGCACCGCGCGCAGGTCCGCTCCGCCCTCGAGCAGGTGCGTCGCGAACGAATGCCGCAAGGTATGGGGCGAGACCGGCTTGGTGATCCCGACCTGATCTACGTACTTGCGCAGGATCTTCCACGCTCCCATGCGCGACAGCGGCTCTCCGCGCGAGTTGAGGAAGAGAATCCCTTTCCCTTCCCCCTTCTCCAGCTTCGGACGCAGCTCGCGCAGGTAGATGGCTATGGCGCCGATGGCGCGGCGTCCGATCGGAACGAGACGCTCCTTGGCGCCCTTCCCGAACACCCTGACGAGGTGATCCTGAAGCATCACGTCGCGGACACTCAATGAGATCCACTCCGACACGCGGAGTCCGGCGCCGTACGCCAGCTCCAGCATGGCGCGATCACGAAACGCCAGCGGCTCGTCGAGGGAAGGCGCGCTCAGCAGCTTCTCGATCTCCTCGACGCCCAGCACCTCCGGAAGTGTGCGCCACCGCTTGGGCGTCTCCAGCCGCTCGCTGGGATCCCGCACGATGTGGCCTTCGCTGAGCAGGAATTTGAAGTAGGTGCGAACCGCCGAGATGTTGCGGCGGATGGACGCGGGCGCGAGTCCCAGGTCCTTGAGGTGATAGACGTACTCGCGGAGCATTCGCGCACCGACTTCGCTGGGCGACTCCGCGCCCTTGACGCTCACGTACGTCACGAACCGCGCGATGTCGAGCTTGTAGGCGCGGCTCGTCTGTACCGAGGCACCCTGCTCGAGCGCCAGGAAGTCGTCGAAGCGCTCCGTGTAAAAGGAGCGTCCGACGGCATCCTCGAGGCTGGTATTACTCACGGTTGGAGGCGCGGCGCTTCCATAGCCAGATACCTATTGCGAGGAGGACGATCGCGATGGCGACGCCGCCGACGACCTTCCCCGAGCGGACCAGATGACGTTCCACGACGTCCCAGTTGTCGCCCGCGCGGAATGCAAGAAAGGTAATCAGGGCGAACCACACTGCCGACGCGCTGGCGACCGAGAGCATGACTTTGAGCGCCGGAAGCCGCATCGCACCGGCGAACGGCGGCACTATCGCCCTCACTCCCGGCAGGAACCGGCTGACGAAAAGCCCGGCGAAGCCGTACTTCTTGTGGAGCTTTCGGATCCGCGATTCGGCATCGGGACCCGCGTATTTCTCGATGCGCCGCAGGAACGCCTTGGCACCGTACTTCCGACCGAGAGTATAGGTGATTCCGGCGCCGATGATGTTTCCCGCCCAGCCGAGAACAAACACCGTGAATGCAGAGCCGTGGGCGCGGTCTGCCAGGAAGCTGCCGAACGCTATTACCGCATCGGATGGGAAGGGCGGAAAAAAATTCTCAAATGCGGACAGTCCGAGGATAGCGACATAAAGAGATCCGAGCGGCAGGTCACCCAGCCATCCCGTGATTGCGTGAAGCATCGGCTACGGATTCCATTTCAGGGTTGCCACCGCGATACAGGCGAGGCCTTCCTTCCGCCCGATCCAACCCATGCCTTCGTTGGACTTCCCTTTGACGCTCACGCTCGCCGAATCGATACCGAGTGCGGAAGCCAATCGCGTCCGGATTTTCTCACGATGCGGACCGAGGCGCGGCGCTTCAGCGATTACGGTCACATCGACCTGATTCACCGTATAGCCCGCATTGGAAACACGCTCCACGGCGGCCTCCAGCATCCCGATGGAGTCGCGCCCCTCGTTGGCCGGATCGGTGTCAGGAAACATCTCTCCGATATCTCCTGCTCCCGCAGCGCCAAGAACGGCGTCCGTAAGGGCGTGGCAAAGCGCATCTGCGTCGGAATGACCATCGAGGCCGAAGTCCGATGGTATGTCGACGCCGCCGAGTATTAGTGGGCGGCCAGGAGCGAAGCGGTGGGAGTCGTAGCCGATGCCGACGCGGATTTCAGCGCTGGACTCACGCGGCATCCGCGTGGACTGGGCGTTTCGCGGCGTCGGAAGCGGGCGCCGGATCGAGCAGGGTGTAGTCCTGCTTCCGGCGGGCCGGAGTGAATCCGGCGTCTCTGATCAGGCGCTCCATTTCCGCGGTCGAGGTGCGGTGCGTGGTGTTGGCGGCGGACACGACGTTCTCCTCGATCATGAGTGATCCGAAGTCATTGCAGCCGAAGCGAAGCGCCACCTGACCGATTTTCATTCCCATCGTCACCCAGCTCGCCTGCAGGTTCGGCACGTTGTCGAGCACCACACGGGCGAAGGCGACCGTCCGGAGATATTCGGTCGCCCCGGTCTTGGGCTGGTGGGACATCGTCGGCGTGTTCTCGGGCTGGAGCGGCCAGCAGATGAAAGCGGTAAAGCCGCCCGTTCTCGACTGCACGTCTCTGACGCGCTGGAGGTGCTCGAGACGCTCGGCGAGCGTTTCACCCAGGCCGTACATCATTGTCACCGACGTCTTCATCCCTTCGTTGTGTGCCAGCTCCATGATCTCCAGCCAGCGATCGGCACCGGCCTTTTTGGGCGCTACGATATCGCGGACGCGCTGCACGAGTATCTCCCCGCCGCCTCCGGGAATGGAATCGAGCCCCGCCTTGCGCAGCTCGCGGATCACCTCGACCGCGTCCATCCGGAACAGCTTGGCGAAGAAATCGACTTCGCTGGGGCTGAAGCCGTGAATGTGAATCGGATGATTGCGCTTGATGTACTTCATCAGGTCGAGGTACCACTCGAACGGGATGTACGGGTTGTGGCCGCCCTGAATCAGGATCTGGACGCCGCCGAGGGCCTTGAGCTCGTCGATCTTGCTGCCGATCTGCTCAAAGGAAAGCGTGTATCCCTCGCCGTGTTTCGGACGCCGGGCGAACGCGCAGAATCCGCAGTCCGCGACGCAGACGTTCGTATAGTTGATGTTGCGGTCGATGATGTAGGTGACCGTGTTGCCGGGGTGCTTCTCCTGGCGGACGCGGTCGGCCTCCAGCCCCAGCTCGAGCAGCGGGGCGTTCGTGTAGAAGTCGAGGAGATCGCGCGTCGCGCTCATGCGGCCGGAAGAAAAGTTAGGGTGCCGTTCGGAATTCTTCCGCGTTCCACCAGGCGGCGGTAAAATTCGGTCAGCCCGGCAAGGTGCGGGTACGAAAGGCGGTAATCAAGGCCCGACAGGTACGCGGCGCACACGGCGCGCGCGACTCCGGTTGCCCGATGGGCCTGCTCCGCCAGCTCCGGGAGGTGGCCGAGTCCCCAGTTACGCGACGCGATAAGGCCGGAGTGGGCGAGGAGCGCCGCCTTGACGTCGGTTGAGCGCTGCGCCACCCAGACCGCAAACACGAACGGTTGGCCGGTCCACTCCTTCCAGGTCTGGCCGAGGTCGTAGACGTAGGGATAGCGATGGCTGTTTCCGAGCACGAGGGCCGCATCGCCGATGACGAGGCGTGCGTCGGCGTCGTCGTCGGTCGTCTCCACGATGTCGCGAATCTCGGCGTCCCCGGGAATGAAGCGGGGCCTTGCCCGCCAGACATTCTCGAACAGGAGCTCGAGGAGCGCGACGCTCGTCATGGAGCTGCGACTGACGATGACGCTGCGGGAGGACAGCTCACTCGCCGGCCTCCGCGCGAACAACATCACGCTGCGCACCGGCCCATCGCAGGAGATCGCCAGGTCGGGGAGCAGCAGATATCTATCGGCGTCGCGCGCGTACTCCACCGCCGATACGACACTGATGTCGAGCTCACCGGCGGCCATGCGCCGGTTCAGATTCGTCGGCACTCCGTCGAAGAGCTCGGCCTCGAGCGAGACCACCCCACGATCGATCGCCCCGTACACCGGGTAGCAATTTATGTAGGGGATGCGGCCGATCTTCATCACGCCGCCGCGGCTGATGCAGCCGTCCGCTCGAACACCCGCAGAATGTTGTAGAACGAATCCCGCTCGGCCGGAGTCTTCCCTGCCGATCTGATCAGATCCAAAATGTCGTCGAGACTCAGTCCCTGAGCGGTGTGCGCGCCGGCCTCGTGGTAAATCTTCTCTCGAACGACCGTCCCCTCGAGATCATTGACGCCGAAGGAAAGCGACGTCTGCGACAGGAACGGCGTGACCATGATCCAATGGGTCTTGATGTGCTCGAAATTGTCCAGAAACAAGCGCCCGACGGCGAGGTTGCGCAGATCGTCGAATCCGGTAGTGGCGGTTCCCTGCCGACCGAGCTCGATGCCCAGCTCGTTGTTGTCCGGATGGTAGGCGAGCGGAATATAGGCGAGAAATCCGTGGGACTCGTCCTGCAGCTCGCGGAGCAGCGACAGATGCTCGACCCGATCGGCGATCGTCTCGACGTGTCCATAGAGCATCGTGCAGTTGGATCTCATGCCGAGGCGATGCGCGGTGCGGTGAACCTCGATCCAATCCTCCCCGGCCAGCTTCTTGTCGGCTATGGCCATGCGGACGCCCCGGCCAAAGACTTCGGCGCCGCCGCCGGGAAGTGTATCGAGCCCGGCCTCGCGCAGCGCGATCAGCACATCTTCGATCGACATCTTCTCGATCCGGGCGACGTGCGCGATCTCCACCGCGGTGAGGGCTTTGATGTGGACGTGGGGATAGCGGGACTTGAGCCCACGAAACATCTCGCTGTAGTAGGCGAGACCCGCTTTCATGTCGAGGCCACCGACGATGTGGAACTCCTTCGTCAGGCCGGTGGCCGCGGTTTCTGCTTCGGCGTACACCCGGTCGAGGGTGTAGTGGTATGCGCCTTCTTCCTTCGGCAGCCGCGCGAACGAGCAGAAGACGCAGGTCTTCCGCAGGTAGCAAACGTTGGTGGGATTGATGTGCTGGTTTGCCGCGAAGGTCACGACGTCCCCGTGCTTGCGCCGGTTGGCGTAGTCGGCGAGGAGGCCGACGCCAAGGAGGTCGGGCGTAGTGAACAACAGCTCGGCGTCGGCGTTGGAGAGGCGGGTCTCAGACGCCACCTTGTCTCCGACCTCTCTCAGAGCGCGGTCGGAGATCCTTCCCAGGTCCAGCGTGATCCCGGCGGTCATCGGCTCAACCGTTGAAGCGCTTGATGGCCAGGGTGGTGTTGTGACCACCGAAGCCAAAGCTGTTGCTCAGAACCGCGTCGACTTCGCGCTCGACGGAGGTGTTGGGTGTGTAGTTGAGATCGAGCTCGGGATCGGGATGCTTGTAGTTGATCGTCGGCGGAATGATGCCAGTGCCGACGACCATGGCGCTGATGACCGCTTCGACCGCCCCGGCGGCGCCGAGCATGTGCCCGGTGGCAGACTTGGTAGAGCTGACGTTGACGTCCTTGGCGGCGTCGCCGAACACGGCCTTGATCGCGCGCGTCTCGTTGAAGTCGTTGGCCGGGGTAGATGTCCCGTGCGCGTTAATGTACTGAATGTCCTTCGGCTCGAGTCCGGCGTCCTTCAATGCTCGCTTCATGGCCCGTTGAGCGCCCTCTCCGTCGGGGGCGGGGGCGGTGAGGTGGTAAGCGTCACCTGTGGCGCCATATCCCACGATCTCGGCGTAGATCTTCGCACCGCGCTTGAGCGCGTGCTCCAGCTCCTCGAGAATGAGGATCCCCGCTCCTTCACCCATGACGAAGCCGTCGCGAGTCGCGTCGAATGGCCGCGACGCGGTCTCGGGGCTGTCGTTGCGCTCGGAGAGCGCCTTCATGTTGGCGAACCCGCCGATCGCCATCGGCGTCACCGTGGCCTCGGCGCCGCCGGTGATCATGATGTCTGCATCGCCGTATTGAATGGTGCGGAAGGCATCACCGATCGCGTGAGCGCTGGTCGCGCAAGCTGATACGGTGGCGTAGTTTGGGCCCTTGGCATTCCACTGCATCGAGACAATGCCGGCGGCGATGTCGGCGATGAACATCGGAATGAAGAATGGCGAGATCTTGCCGACGCCGCGCTCCCGATAAACGTCGTGCTGCTCCTCGAAGCTCTTGAGACCGCCGATGCCGCTGCCGATGATGACGCCGATGCGGTCCGGGTCGATTCCGTTGGTACCATTGGCAAGTCCGGCATCGGTCATCGCCTGACGGGCACCCGCGACGGCGTACTGGGTGTACTGGTCCGCGCGCTTGGCTTCCTTGCGATCCATGAAGTCGAGCGGATTGAACCCCTTCACTTCCGCGGCGAACCGAACCGGAAAGTTCGACGCATCGAACTTCGTAATGGGTGCGGTACCAGACTTCCCTTCGGTCAGAGACCGCCAGGTCGTCGCCACATCATTACCGACAGGAGTGATGGCACCCATGCCGGTGACGACGACTCGTCTCTTCATTACGCTCCGACCTTCTGGTTCAGATAACCGAGTGCGTCGCCGACGGTGCGCAGCTTCTCGGCATCTTCGTCAGGGATGTCGATGTTGAACTCCTTCTCGAACTCCATCACGAGCTCGACGATGTCAAGGCTGTCAGCACCAAGATCCTCGATGAAGCTCGCCTCGTTGGTCAGCTTTTCCCGCTCCACACCGAGCTCTTTCTCGATGATGTCCTTGACCTTGTCGGAATTGTCGGCCATTTGATGGATTTCCTCGTGTTTGTGGGGTGTCCGGTAATATATCTAAGCGAAGATGTGATACAAAGTTACATGACCATTCCGCCATCGACGACGAATACCTGCCCGGTAATGTAGGAGGCGAGGTCGGACGCCAGAAATGTCACCATCGCCGCGACATCCTGCACGCTGCCCAGTCGTTCGAGTGCAATCTGTTTGCCCAGCGCGTCACGGGCGTCAGGAGTCATTGAGGCCGTCATCTCGGTCTCGATGAACCCCGGGGCCACGGCGTTGACCAGAATGTTTCGGGATCCAAGCTCCTTGGCGACGGATTTCGTCAGGGCGATCAGGCCCGCCTTGCTGGCGGCGTAGTTCGCCTGTCCCTTGTTGCCAATGATCCCCACGATGCTGGCGAGGTTGATGATGCGGCCGCTGCGCTTCTTCATCATACCCCTCGACGCAGCGCGAATCGCCGCGAAAGCGCCGCGCAGGTTGGCGTTCTGAACCGCGTCCCAGTCGTCGTCCTTGAGGCGCATGACGAGGTTGTCGCGAGTGATTCCGGCGTTGTTTACGAGGATGTCTATGGAGCCGAAGGCCTTCTCGACACCGTCCACCAGCCTGGCCACGGCGGCGGTGTCGCTGACGTCGGCGGCGAAGCCCATTGCCCCGTGGCCAATGGCGGCCGCGGCTTCGTCGGCGCGCTGTTGATCGCGGCCGACCACGGCGACCCGGGCGCCGGACTCGGCAAACGCTTCGGCGATTGCTCTCCCGATGCCGCGCGTACTCCCGGTCACAAGGGCATTCTTTCCGGTCAGATCGATTTTCATCAGGCGACCAGCTGGAGGAGTTTTTCCACTTCGGCCGGAGTGCCGCAGGAGAATGTGCGCGCTCCCTTTACGAGCCTCCCCATGAGGCCGGTGAGGACGTTGCCGGGCCCCATCTCGACGAACAGGGCTTCGGGGAATCTGGCGGCGATGTTCCGCACTTCGCTCGACCAGCGGACGGGAGAAGTGAGCTGTCGCAGCAGCAGGTCCTTCGCGTCGGCGGCAGTGGACGAAGGCTCGGCGGTGACGTTCGAGTAGACGGGATAGACCGGATCGGTGAACGCGGATGTCGCAATGGCGTTGGTGAGCCCGACGACCGCCGGCTCCATCAGGGGAGAGTGAAATGCACCGCTGACGGGGAGCTTGATCGCGCGCTTGGCGCCGGCCTCCTTTGCCAGCTCCATTGCGCGCTCGACTCCGGAAATCTCGCCCGAGATCACGACCTGTTCGTCGGTATTGAAGTTCGCCGGAACGACCTGGCCCGCCTCGCTGCTGGCGCGGCGACAGATCTCCTCGATCGGCGTGCTGGTGGTACCAAGGATCGCAGCCATGGTGCCGGGACGCGAGGTGCCGGTCTCGTACATCAGCTCACCCCGGCGTCGCACCAGAGTGGCCGCACCCGGAAGGCTGATCGAGTCAGCGGCGTAGTAGGCGGTGAACTCGCCGAGCGAATGTCCCGCGGCGGCTTGCACGCGAACGCCGATGCGCTCGCGCGCGATATCCCACACCGC
>DASXGU010000137.1:0-7010 GCA_036488915.1 Gemmatimonadaceae bacterium
CTTTCGAGCGAGGAGCCGGAAGTACACGGCCTCGTCGCGCTGATGGAGATCCAGGCGTCGCGTCTGCGGGCTCGCACCGGTCCGTCCGGCGAGCCGATCCTTCTCATGGATCAGGACCGGGGCCGCTGGGATCGGCTTCTCATCCGGCGCGGGCTTGCAGCCCTCGAGCGCGCCGAGCGGCTTGGCGGCGCCAACGGCGCGTACGCGCTCCAGGCGGCGATCGTCGCTTGTCACGCGCGCGCGCGAACCGGCGCTGAAACGGACTGGCGGCGGATCGCATCGCTGTACGACGCCTTGGCCGCGGTCATGCCGTCGCCGATCGTCGAGCTCAATCGCGCGGTCGCAGTCGGCATGGCTTTCGGTCCGGCGGAGGGCCTGGAGATTATGAACGCGCTTGCGCGCGACCGATCTCTGAAGGGCTACCATCTGGTTCCCGCTGCTCGGGCCGACATGCTCGAGAAGCTGGGCCGCGCGGATGAGGCGCGGCGCGAGTTCGAGCACGCGGCTTCACTGACGAGAAACGCCCGCGAGCGCGAGCTGCTGCTCAGGCGCGCCCGCGTCAATGAACACCCAACGGAGAAATCTTGACCGTGTCCATTTTTCAGCCTTCACCTTCGCAGTGGACCCCCAGGATGCTCAGCGTGCTGCGCATCGTCACCGGTCTCGTCTTTTTCATGGCGGGCACCCAAAAGCTGTTCGGGTATCCGCCGTTTCCCGCGCAAATGCCCAACATGGCACCGCCGCCGATGTGGGAAATTCACGTCGCCGCCTACCTCGAGGTTTATCTTGGCGGTGCATTCCTGCTCGGTTTCCTCACCCGGCCGATAGCGTTCGTTCTCGCCGGTGAGATGGCGGTCGCGTACTTCCAGTTCAGCTTTCCGCTCGGATTCTGGCCGGGAACGAATTGGGGTGTGCCCGCGGTATTGCACTGCTTCATCTTTCTCTACTTCGTGTTTGCCGGGGGCGGACCGTGGAGCATCGACGCCCTGATCGCGCGCTCGAGGGATAGCAGGCCGATTTGACCGAGGTCACGGCTCCCGTCGCCGCTGCTCCGGCCGCGCCAGGAACGGCGAAGCCGGAACGTCGCAAGTACGACCGCTCGATAATCGAGGGGCCGCTGCTTCCCGCCGTCTGGAAGCTGGCGTGGCCGACCATGCTCACCAACGTCGTCGGCGGGCTGCAAGGAATGGTCGACCAGGCGATGGTGGGAAATCTGATCGGATACCAGGCCAACGCTGCAATTGGCGTCAGCTCCCAGATCTTTCTCATCGTCATCATCTTCATCTCGTCGCTGTTCAGCGGAATGAGCGTGCTGGTCGCGCGCTTCGCCGGCGCCGGGGACCACGACATGGTGGACCGCACCGTCTATCAGGCGTTCGTCACTGCGATCGGGCTGGCGCTCATCATGGCGCCGATCGGATACTTCGCGTCGCCGGCGCTGCTCGATTTCGTGCACGCCGCGCCGGCGGTGAAGGCGGAAGCGCTGCCGTTTCTTCGCGTAATGTTCCTCTTCAGCAGCGGCATGCTGGTGTTCTTCATGCTCGGCGGCGCGCTGCGCTCCGCCGGCGATGCGCGCACGCCGATGATTCTTGGCGTATCGCTCACGCTACTCAACATCGTCTTCAACGTCATTCTCATTCGCGGGCTCGGCCCGATTCCGGCTTTCGGAACGAAGGGCGCGGCGATGGGAACGAGTCTGGCGTCGGGGTTGCTGGCAGTCTATTCGCTGTGGAAGCTGCTGCGCGGCGGCTGGGTCGTGTCGTTCCCCCGGGGTCGCGGCTGGGGACTCGACTGGGACATCATCCGGGCGTTGTTCCGCTTCGGCTTGCCGACGGGCTTCCAGGGAATCGCGATGAACATTGGCGGTGTGCTGATGCTGGCTTTCGTCGGCTCGCTGGCTGAGAGTGCCGCGGCGCAAGCGGCGTTCGCGGTGTGCTACTCCCAGCTCTTCTCGCTCGTCACCTGGACATCGGTCGGGCTGATGGGCGCGGCGGCGGCGATGGCCGGCCAGAATCTGGGCGCCGCCAAACCCGATCGCGCCGCCGCCGCTGTCCACGTCGCGGCGCGAATCGGTTTGGGAAGCGCTGCGATCGTCGGCGCCATGTTCCTGCTGATCCCGCACCAGCTGCTCGCGATTTTCGGAATGCGCGATCCAACGGTGGTGCGGCTCGGCGTCCAGCTGATGCGCGTGCTGAGTATCTCGGGCTTGTTGATCGCCACGGCTCTGACCTACACGGGCGGATTGCAGGGAACCGGCGACACCAAGAGTCCGCTGTATATCTCGATCGTCTCGCAGATGGTCGTCCCGCTCACCATTTGCTTCGTGATCCAGCGCGTGAGCACGCTTCAGGCGATCGACATTTGGGTCGCGATTCTGATCGGCCACGCCACCCGCTGTGCTCTCAGCGTCTGGCGCTTCAATCAGGGGCGTTGGCGAACGATCGCGGTCAACGTCGGGAGGTCACACTGAGGCTGGGCCGAATCAATGACCGATGCGATTGTGGACCAGCGCCAATGCGTTGTCGTCCGGCCCCATGTTGCAGCGCGCCCGGCGCAGACCCCAGAGCTGCACCGCGACCGAGATCGTCTGCTGAATCGACTGAGCCTGACCCTCGGCCGCGGGGGCGAGCAGCATCGGTCTGATCGAATCGAGCGCCGGCGCGACGTCGGGCGCCTGCTTGCCAAGACACTTCTGCACCGCATTGAGCGTCAACTGCAGCAGAATCCGGCTGCGCCGGCTCTGCTCCGCCAATGAAAGCCCCGTCTGGGTCGGATCGAGCGCGATGGCGCTGTCGACGACGGCGAGACGCGGTTTGAGTGTCGTGCTGTCGGGGAGCAGCTTCTGCGCGGCGACCAGATCGTTGCGCCCGGTCGCGAGATCGCCCAGAGAGAGCGCGGCATCCGCCAGTCCGACGTACGCATCGACATCCCCGGGGTTCTTGTGCAGGAAATCGCGGAACATGGAGACCGCGCGCGCCGGTGAGCCGGCAAGCACGAACAGATGCGCGATCATCTTGCGATGGTCGGCGTCATTAGTCGAGTCATCCTGGATCGGCAGCAGCTCGGCCAGCAGCTCCTGTCTGTCGTTGGTGCGGGCGAGAAGATCGATGAGCTCGAACCGCGCGGCCATGCGCTCGGTCGTGGATCCGGCCGGCCAGACGCCGTCGATCGCGCTGTGATAGTAAGCCTTGGCGTCTTCGATCCGGTTCTCTTTCGCCATGACGCGACCCATCACCAGATTGGCGCCGCCATTCCTCGGGTAGCTCTCGAGCACGCTCGACAGAATCTGCTCGGCGTCGCTGGTGCGGCCGTCCTCGAGGATGGCTTCCGCAAGGCCGGTCGCGTACGTTGGATTCTCCCCGTCCAGCGAAGTTGCGGAGCGGAGATGGTCGATGGCCTCGCCCGTCTTCTTTTCCGACAACAGCCGCTCGCCGGTGGCATACTCGTGCGCGGCATAGGTCGTCCGCTGTCGCGAATCCACGTGCGCCAGGGCGGTATCGAACAGAATCAATCCGAAGATCGCGCCGAACAGTATCGCAAAGGTGGCGACGAACTCCGAGATGCTCGCCGTCGGTGTGGGCGCGGCCGGCTGAACCAGTGGCGTTTTCATACGTCGGGATGATCCTTGTAGTCGAGATCCTCGGCATTCTCCACGCCGTACGCCTTGAGAATGTCGGGCAGCGTCACCACGCCCAGCATGATGCGGACGTTGGAACGGCTCACCACCGGCAGGACGCGATGCCCGTTGTCGCGCATCCGCGCCAGCGCGCGACTCAGCGGCTGATCGTTGTGGACGTGGGGCAGATCCACTGCGCGCTCGCCGTCGGAGCGACGGGCGATCTGCATCAGGCGCGACAACGTCATTTCGAGCTTTCCACGCTCCAGCGCGTGCGAGATGTGTCGCGTCCGAACCATGCCGACTAGACCCAGATCGTCTCCCACGGGCCATGACTCGAGGCTGCTGTCCTTCACACGCTCTGCCGCCTGACCGATGGTCATGTCGGGATTCAGCGAGCCGGGCGCTTTCCGTATGGCGGAGCTTACGAGCGGCACCTCCCACTCCATCCGCGACGAGTGCGTCGGGAGGTGCAGGCCGTCCTGGTGCGCCAACGCCTCATAGATCGGCACCTTCTGGAGGCGCTGCGAGATGTAAAAAGCGATGAGGTTGGAGATCATGAGCGGCACGATGATGGTGTAGTCGCGCGTCACCTCGAAGATCATGATCACCGATGTGAGCGGCGTCCTGATGATGCCCGCAAAGGCCGCCCCCATTCCCACCAGCGCGTAGGCCCCCGGTCCGGCTGTGGAAGCGGGGAAGAACATGTGCGCAACGCCTCCAACCGACGCGCCCACCATCGATCCGATGAACAGGCTCGGCGCGAATATTCCGCCCGCGTTGCCCGAAGCGTACGCCACGGCCGTCGCGATGATCTTGAGCACCGCCAGCATCACGACAACCTTCAGGACAACATCCCCGTTCAGTACTCGCTCAACCTGATCGTACCCGACGCCCAGAATGTGCGGCGCATAGTACCCGAGCAATCCGACGGTGAGTCCGCCGGCCAACGGTTGAATCCACAGCGTCGCCCGCGGCATCCGCGCGAATTGCTCCCGCAGACACAGTAACAGCTTGACGAAGGCTACCGAGCTGAGGCCACCGACGATTCCCAGTACCACGTAGACGCCAAGCTCAGCCAGACTGACCAGGTGATAGCCCGGCACGCGGAAGAGCGGATTGTCGCCGAGCACCAGGTGCAGGACCATCCACGAGGCCGCCGACGCCAGCACCACCGATCCGAGCACCGGCGCGTGAAGGTCGCCGACGATCTCCTCGAGGGAAAAAAGAACGGCCGCGATCGGAGTGTTGAACGCGGCCGCGAGCGCCGCGGCGCCGCCGACCGGAATCAGCGCCCGCACCTGGGCGCGGCTCATTCCGAGTCGCCGCGCTATCGTCGATGCCAGACCAGATCCGATGTAGACCGACGGGCCCTCTCTTCCCAGTGGAATGCCACTGGCCAGCGAGATCGAGCAGCAGACGAACTTGCCGACCACCGAGCGCAGCGAGATCCGGCCGTCGTGGATGAACAGCGCGGCGCGGGTCTGCGGAATGCCGCTGCCGCGCGCCAGCGGAAAATATTTGTAGAGCAGATAGCCGGTGAGCAGGGCGCCCATCGTCGGCACCAGGATGCGGCGCCAGCCGGCGCCGCCCGACGCCGGATACATCATCGCGGCCAGACGTCCCGTCAGCAGAATGAAAGCGACGACGACCAGGCCGACCAGTGCGCCGATGATGAGGCTCAGCATCAGCGCGAGCCGGTCCTCCTTGCGACGGAGATCCTCGACTCCTCTGCGCAACCGCTGCGGCAGCGCTGGAAGTTTCAGAGTACGCATCCGCTGAAACTAAACGCGCACCACGCCGAGTCGAAGCTTTGGCGAGTAATCATCTGGTGCTACTGCAGAGTTTGCGCTCATCATGAAATGACGAGGCACAGCCGCCGCAGGTCAGCGCGCGGACGGCGAATGTCGCCGGGCTGAGTGAAGTCAGCCCGGCGACCACGCTCAATCAGGGCTTGGTGACGGTCAATCCCGAGACAGTGCCCTCGGTGTTGTGCGAGAAGCGGATTCCATAAACGCCGTTGGTCGACTTGAGCTTGCCGGCCCCGACGACATCTGCCTTGTTGTACGTCGCGACCACAGTGCCGTTGATGGCGCACTGAACCTTGTCGCCCCTGACGGACAGCGCGATGTCCTGAGAAACCGGCGAGCCGGTGGCCGCAGCCTTGTGCACTGCCGCGTTGGCCTCGCCACCGCCGTTCAGCTTGAACGACTGTGGGCCGAAGCCGCGCACGATGAACTTGCCGTTTCCGTAGGCGGCGCAATACAGATAGCTCTGGTTCGGCGTGCCCATGTCGTTCCCGCCGATGAAGACGCCGTACGGGTGCGGGTGATCGTTGAGGTTCATGTACTTCGGCTCGGTGAAGCTCGCCTTCACGGTGTAGTCGCCGCTGGCGGTGTTAGCCGGATTCCAGTATGCGACGGCGGGGCCGGTTGTGACGTGGAGCGCGTTCCCGGATTTGTCGAGCTTCGCGCTCGCCAGCGTTTGGCCACGGCTCGCCTCGTTGGCGTCGATCTGACCGGTCCAGCCCGGGACCGAGACTCCGCCGCCCGCCACCTGGCGCGACGATTCATTCTGGGCTTTGCTCGTGCACGCAACGGCGACCAGCGCTGCGAGCGGTAACACGGTGTAGATACGGCGCATTGCTACCTCTTGTGCGAGAAGAAAAAGAAAGGCGCGGGCGAGACGACGTTCATCTCGCCTGCGCCCGTGAAATCAGGTCGTGGACAGATCGCGCAGCGCCTTCGCCAGCAGCTGTACCTTGGCCGCATCACCCGACGTGCGCGCATCCGTATCGAGCTGCGCCGCCAGCGCGCCAAGCCCGGAACGCGGTCCCGACAGCGCCTGACGCACCTGCGCCAGACGCGCGGGGGTCAGACCCTTCGACCGCTCGAGCTGGTCGGCGTAAGCGCCGGCCAGTGCGACACTCGGTGGCCACACGATTTCCGGCTGGCCCTGGGTGTTGAAGTAGTCGAAGTGCACCGACTTCGCCGCGTCGATCTCGTTCTGGCTGAGATACGGGCTCGGCGTCAGCTGAAAGATGTCGAGTCCGCGCAGAATCTCGGAGCTCACGATGTTGCCGTTGTACCAGTACGCGGACCACGAGCCGGCGCCGGCCATTCTGGTGGAATCGACGGGGCCGCGGTCGAAGTAGGCGATCTCGCGCGGGTGTCTGGCATCGGTCCAGTCGAACACCGATATCCCGCCCTGGTACCACGCCTGCACCATCACGTCGCGGCCCGGGATCGGAATCAGCGACCCGTTGTGCGCGACGCAGTTCTCGTTCGACGTCTGCGGAGCAGGCAGCTTGTAGTAGCTCTGGAACGACATCCTGTCGGCCGATGGATCCGTGACGTGACCGTCGTGCGCCATCACCGGAGTGCCGTTGGCATCG
>DASXGU010000159.1:0-2828 GCA_036488915.1 Gemmatimonadaceae bacterium
GGGACAGCGAGCAGCGCACCCGCGACGCCCCAGATGTAGAACCAGAACGCGAGCCCAACGAAAATCGCGACCGGGTTCAGCTCCAGCCGGTCTCCCATGAGAAGCGGCGAGACGACGTTGGCTTGAACGAGATTTATGCCGAGGTACACAGCGGGTGCGAGGAGCGCGTGCGACACACTCTGAAAAGTCGTCAGCGCGGCGGCGGCGAGGATGACGACGACCGTCGCGGCACCGAGGTACGGGATGAACTCGCCGAAGAATACGAGGGCGCCCCAGAGTGCAGGATTCGGCATCCCCAGCAGGTACATGGCGCCGGTGACGACGATCCCCTCGCCGAGATTCACCAAGGTCGCGGTGAGCAGATAAGTGGAGATCGCCGACTCGGTCTGACGCGCAATGTCGACAGCCGCCTTCTTCTTGCTGATTGTGGGCAGCACGTCGACGAGTTTCTGGAGAAACAGATCGCCGGCCGCGAGCAGGAAGTAAAGCAGAAAAGCTGTCTCGACGACCGCGGCGAGAAAGCGCCCCGTGGTTCCGAAGGCCCGAGCTACGAGACTCGGGCCCTGCACGACGACCTCCGTTGGCGGCCGCGCGACGCCCTGCGTTCCGGCGCGGGTTCCCGGTACCACGGATACGCTGTCCGCGGTTCTGGTGATCTTCTCGAGGGGACGAAGGATCGTCCGGAGCTTGACCCTCGCCACCGACAACGTCTTGGGAGCGGCGTCCATCCAGCGCTCGGCGGGTGTCGAAAGCTCGTACACCCCGAAGCCAATGACTCCAGTGAGGGCGAGGATGACGACCGCCGCCCCGAATTGTGTCGGAATGTGAATCTTCGCGAGCGCGCGCACGACGGGACTGAAGAGGAAATTCAGGAGCAGCGCGAACGTGATGGGGACGAAGAACCCGCGCGCAAAGTAAAGCGTGTATAGCACGGCGAGCACGGCGAGAATGGTGCTGGCGGCCGAGCGGGCTTGCGCACTTCGCAGCTTGGCGGCGGTTTGAGCGAGATCGGGTTGGGGGGCGCCCGGAGCCACGGGCGTTGCCTGCTTGGTCGGATCGACGGCGGGCTGCATCACTGAGGGCTCGTTCATCTGTCAGACCCTGGCATACTGAAGCTTGCCACCAGGTCCTCCCGAGGTCCAGAAGCAAGCCTCCGCTACATGTGCCTCACTCCTTAGCGGAGACCCCGAGCTTGTCGCGCATCGCTTGAATACGAAGCGAGAACCGAGAGAGCTCGGTCGATGTCGGCCTCGTTGGTCGGGATCCCGATCGATGCCCTCACGGCGCCGACGGGTATGTCGGGGCCGAGGCATTCCGCGAATCGCTCGACGCTGAAGCCGGTTTTGGAGAGCTGGTCCAGACAGCGCCCGGTCTCCTCGGCGCGAAATCCGAACGCCGCCTCCGACGCGCCGGGATTGCAAAAGCATCCTCCCCGCAGTGACACCCCTTCGCCAGATGCCCGCGCTTCGACGCTCGAGAACGGGACAGCTCGCCCGGTGCGATCGACGACGTTGAACGCGATCGTGCCACCACGATCCTGCGTGGTCGGCGGACCGTAGATCGTCACCAATGGCGCGCCGTTGGGGTGTTTCAGCCCGCGCAAGCCGTCGAGCAGGTATGCAGTCAGCCTCATGACGTGCGTGTTCAGTCGGCGGATGCACACTTCGTCGAGTAGCGTGAAACCCCCCTCGAGCGCGGCGATGCTGAGAAACGCCGGCGTTCCATCCTCGAAGGCGCCGTCACCGACCGGACGCAGCAGATGCCGATCGTTCTGCACCGATGCGTACTCGAGCGTACCACCGGCAAACCACGGACGGTTCAGTTTGGCGAGCGCGTCCCGTCGCGCCACCAGCGCGCCGACCCCCGTCGGGTAGCCGAATACCTTATAGAAGGAGAGCGCCACGAAATCCGCCGGCACCGATCGCAGACTGAGCGGACTGGTCGGCACGAGTGCGGCCGCGTCGATGAGAACGGTGTAACCCAGCGCCTGCGCCTGCCGCACCATGCCCAGTGGATGTTGGACGCCCGAGAAATTGGATTGCGCCGGAAACGCGAACATACCGCGCTCGCGCGGATGCCAGCTCGCGAGGTGAAGCTCGGGGCGATCCAGCCGCAGCTCAGAGTCGAGCGGAAGATAGTGCACCGGCGCGCCAGCCCGGCGCGCGTACTCGCGAATCCCGTTGACGGAGTTGTGATTGTCGGCGGCGAGCACCAGGGAGGCATCCCTGCCGAACGGAAAGCTCTCGGCGACGAGCTTGATCGCCGCGCTGGCATTGGCAGTGAAGATCACCGCGTAGTCTTCGGGCGGGGCGTCCAGAAATCTCAACACCTGCGCACGGGCATTGTCGATCAGCCGTGTACTTTCCCGCGACGCGGGGTTCTCCGAATGAGGATTGCCTAGAATGGCCCGGGAAATAAGCGCGGCGTGTGCGCGCACCTGCCTTTCCGCGTACAGCGCGCTGCCGGTGTAATCGAGGTAAGCTTGTCCCGCCGCATCCAGGCGGCCAAACTCTTCGGCGCGCAGCTCGGCGAAGTAAAGCTCATCGCGAAGATTGATCTCGGGCGCCGCAGTCGTGACGGCCGCTAGCATCCGCGGCTCCATGGACTTCTCGCCGTGGCACGCGCTACCGAGACCGAATCCCGGGGCGCGGGAATGGGAATCAGCGACTCGATCGAACGAGACTCGCCAACCCGCGGCGTTCCGCCAAAGTACCGGCTCAAATCCGAAACTCTGGTGAACGCTTTCTTCACACTGTCGCTGGCGGTCGGCGCGATGCTGGGGCTCATCACGTCGTCGAGCCACTCGCGCAGTCCACCCCTCAGGAAAT
>DASXGU010000199.1:0-17426 GCA_036488915.1 Gemmatimonadaceae bacterium
GGAGTGGTGGTGGAGGCGTATCATCTCTGCATGATGATGCGTGGTGTGGAGAAGCAGAACTCCAAGACCATCACGTCGGCGTTGAGGGGAGCGTTCCGCGAAGACTCCAAGACCCGGGATGAATTCCTGCGGCTGGCGCACTCGTCGAACGGAGCGTCCCGCTACTGACGCCGATCAGCCGATGGCGAACATCCGCCGCACATCCTCGGCGAACTCATTCATCCGCTCGCGCTTCGTAGCTTCGCTCCAGCCGAGGAGTGGAGCTGCGATCTCGGCGGCGCGGGGTGCGACGGAGATTCCATGATCGCGCGTCTCGAATGCCAGATGGGTGCGTCGAATCAGCAAGTCGCTTAGAGTGAGCGCCATTTCCCTGGCGACGCCGTAGACCAGGTGCGCTCCGGTGTACGCCAGGCCCTCCACCAGATTCGCCGCCAGCGCGGGGTCATCGCGCTGGAGCCGCGCGATTTCTCTGGGACGGTCGCCGCCGGGCAGCTCCTCTTCATCGGTCCGCGCTGCCTGAAGCTTTTGCCCGAGGAAGTCCTGAACCCGGTCCACGATTTCCGCCGACATCGATCTGTAGGTGGTGAGCTTGCCGCCGCTGACGGTGATGACCCCGGACGGGTCGCTCACGATGGCGTGCTCGCGTGAGACCGCAGTCGGATTGTTCGATTCGGTAGCGACCAGCGGGCGGATGCCGGCCCAGGCGCTGACGACGTCGCCCGCAGCCAGCTTCGCGCCCGGGAAGTACGCATTGGCTGATCGCAGCAGGTAGTCGATGTCGGCCTCCGATGCATGCACGGTCTCCGGCGATTCGTCGGTCCAGGTGTCGGTCGTTCCAATGATCGTCTGAGGTCCCGCCGGGAGACAAAACATCACTCGCCCGTCGATCGGCGAAATGAGGGTCAGCGCGTCCCTGTTTCCGACTCGCTCGCGGGGAACGCCGATGTGCGCGCCTTTGCTGCCATGTAGTCGCCGGCCCTGTCCTTCCTCGAATGCGTTCTGCCAGACACCAGTCGCGTTGACGATGGCTCGGCCTCTGACCTCGACGTCGCTTCCAGTGAGTCGCGATCGGGCGACGACTCCGACCGCCCGTCCGCTCACACGTACGATGCGGGTCACGACGGTGTGGCTGTGAATCGTCGCGCCGAGCTGCCGCGCGGCGATGGCATTGGCAACAGACAGACGGGCGTCGTCGGTGCAGGCGTCGTAGTAGACGGCGCCGCCGGTCAATCCCGTGCTCTTCAGGCAAGGCTCCCGAGCCAGAGTCTCGGCGGCGTTGAGCGATGAATGCCAGCGCGAGCGGCCAACCGCCATCATCTGGTATACGAGGAGACCGGCGCTGAGCTTGACCTTTCCAATGCGCGCTCCCCGATAAATGGGCCACGTGAAAGCCAGCGGCCTCACCAGATGCGGCGCGATCCGCAGCAGAATTTGCCGCTCGCGAATCGACTCATGGACCAAATGGAGCTGGCCTTGTTCCAGATACCTGATGCCACCGTGAACGAGACGCGACGAGCGTCCCGACGTGCCGCTGCCGAAATCGTCGCGCTCGAAAAGCGCGACGCTCAGCCCACGCATCGCCGCGTCTCGCGCGACGCCGCAACCGTTGATGCCGCCGCCTATGACTAGAAGATCGAACTCTTCGGCCGAAGGTCCTGTCATCCTGCCGAAGTATAAGGAATTAGACCGCAAGATTCGGATATCGCGCGTAAACCGCTGCTGGCATCCTTCGGCACGTACCGCAAACCGCGCGTCTCATCAGGAGAGAAAGCATGCAATCGTATCGGGTAGTGGCAGTCGGCAACGAAATCGGCGACGTGGTGCGCCGCACGCTGCGCTCGCCGGGTTACGGACATCCGGCGCACACCGAGCTCGCCACCGGCTATGGGCCCTGCCGCCAGTGCTTGAGAGACTTCGCCGTCGGGCAGGAGCGGCGAATTCTGTTCACCTACGACTCATTTTACGGAACGGAATCCCTTCCCTTGCCGGGGCCGGTGTTCATCCACGCAGCGGAATGCGAGCGCTATCCCGAGGACGGCGGCTTCCCGTCGGATTCCCGGGCTCGCCCGCTCACCCTCAATGCTTATGCGGCCGGCCGCAGGCTCGTCGCTCAGCAGTATGTTTCGGACGGAGATGTCGATTCCCGGATCGAACAGCTCTTCGGAAGAGACGAAGTCTCCTACATCCACGTGCGCGATACCGTTGCCGGCTGCTATGATTTCCGCATCGAGAGATTTGATGACAAAAAAGAGATCGGTGCGGACACGAATGAAACCGGAGGACCATCCCATGAATGAAGCCACCGCCTGGGATTCGGTGCTCCGTCGGGATCCGTCAGCGGATGAGAGATTTCTCTACGGCGTCACCACCACCGGCATTTACTGCCGTCCTTCGTGTCCCTCGAGGCGGCCGCGCCGCGACAACGTGGCATTCTTTTCAGACGCGGAAGCAGCCGAGCGCGCGGGTTTTCGCGCCTGCCGGCGCTGCCGTCCGAATCGCGCCAGGGAACCCAACGCCGCGGTCCAGCGCGCCCGCGAATACATAGACCGTCACATCAACGATCCAGGTGACGAGCGCATCACACTCGAGCTGCTCGGCCACGAGTCCGGTGTGAGCCCATACCATCTCCAGCGCACCTTCAAGAGCGCGCTCGGGTTGACGCCCGCCCAATACATCCGCGCCAGGAAGAGCGAGCGTCTGAAGAGCGAGCTCAAGCGCGGCGAGACTGTGAGTCGCGCCACCTTTGGCGCAGGCTACGGCTCGAGCAGCCGCGTCTACGGTGACGCGGACGCGCACCTGGGAATGACGCCGGCGACCTACCGCCGGGGAGGTGCCGGCGCTCGCATCGAGTACGTGATCTCGACTACGTCGTTGGGAGAGCTGCTCGTCGCAGCGACAGATCGCGGAATCTGCGCTGTGACGGTCGGCGATGATTCGCGCAGTCTGGAGGCGGCGCTCGAGCGCGAGTATCCCGCCGCGGAGCGTGCGCGCGCCGACAGCGCGTCCAGCGCGCTCGGTGGCTGGGTGCGGGACATCGTGGCGACCGTGGAAGGCGAAGGCTCCGGCGCCGGCGTGCCGATCGACGTCCAGGCTTCCGCTTTCCAATGGAAAGTCTGGCGGGAGCTGCAGAAGATTCCATTTGGCGAGACCCGATCGTACAGCGAGATCGCGGCCGCCATCGGCTCTCCAAAAGCGGTCCGCGCCGTCGCAAGCGCTTGCGCGAACAACAGGGTTGCTGTCGTCATTCCCTGTCATCGCGTCATCCGACAAGGCGGAGAGCTTGGCGGCTATCGCTGGGGTCTCGAGCGCAAGCGTCGTTTGCTGGCGAAAGAGCGTGCCATCAGTGGTGGAAGCACGTCCTAGATAGATAAACGGCGCCCGTCTAAGTTCCCTGCATGGCCACATTCGGGGACGGGCGCCGCGTCGCAATGGTCGCTGGCGTGAGAACGCCGTTCGCAAAAGCCGGTACCGCGCTGAAATCGATCTCGGCAATCGACCTTGGCAAATTGTGCGTTGCCGAGTTGCTGCAGCGGACCAATCTCGACGGAAAGGAAGTCCAGGCACTGGTGTTCGGCACCGTGATCCCATCGGTGCTGGCACCGAACATCGCGCGCGAAGTGTCGCTCATGCCGCAGCTGCCCAAGGGCGTCCAGGCCTTCACCGTTAGCAGGGCGTGTGCGTCGGCAAATCAGGCGATTACCGACGCCGCCGACCAGATCGCGCTCGGGCATCTCGATGTGGCGATTGCCGGAGGATCCGAATCGCTCTCCAACATTCCGATTCTGCACTCGCAGAGGTTCGCCGAGACGCTGCTGCTGGCGTCGAAGGCGAAATCCCTCCCGGCCCGGCTGAGGACCTTTGCGCGGGTGCGTCCGAAGGACCTGGTACCGATCGCCCCGGCCATCGCCGAGCCATCGACCGGCGAGACGATGGGCCAGTCGGCCGAGAAGATGGCGAAGCTGAACGCCATCACGCGCGAGGAGCAGGACCATTTCGCGCTGCGCTCGCACCGGCTCGCTGCCGCCGGCACCGCCGATGGGCGACTCACCGCCGAGATCATGCCGGTGTACGTGCCGCCCAGGTTCGACAGCGTGCTCACATCCGACAACGGCATCCGCGAGGACACCAGCTACGAGCAGCTCGCCGCGCTGAAGCCCGTCTTCGACAGAAAGTACGGGTCGGTGACGGCGGGAAACTCTTCGCCGCTCACCGATGGCGGCGCCTGCGTTCTCCTCATGAGCGAAGAGAAGGCCAAATCCCTCGGCTATCAGGCGCTCGGAATCATCAGGTCCTACGCGTACGCGGCGCTCGATCCAGGGGAGCAGCTGCTGCAGGCGCCGGTGCTGGCAGCTCCGGTAGCGCTCAAGCGCGCGGGCCTGACACTCAAGGACATGGATCTCGTAGAGATGCACGAGGCATTCGCGGCGCAGGTACTGTCGAACCTCAAGGGATTCGAATCGCAGTTCTGGGCCGAGCGCGCCGGATTCTCGCAGCCGGTGGGTGAGGTCGATCGTGCGAAGCTCAACGTGATGGGAGGTTCGATCGCCATCGGACATCCGTTCGGCGCTACCGGAGCGAGGATCATGACGACGCTTCTCAACGAGCTGCGCCGCCGCGGCGGGCAGTTCGGGCTCATGACCGTATGCGCGGCGGGCGGAATGGGGTTCGCCATGGTCGTCGAGAGAACACAATGAGCTCGACGTCGGAAGTCACAATCGGCGGTTTGGTCGGAACGCGCTGGAAGCCGGCGCTGTCGGTAGAAATGGCCGACGGCATCGCCATCATCACGTTCGATTTGCCGAACGAGTCCGTGAACAAGCTTAGCCGCGCGGTCAAGGACGAGTTCGTCGCGCTGTTGACGCGCCTCGAGCGCGACACCACCGTGCACGGCGCCGTCTTCATCAGCGGCAAGCCGGACGTCTGGATCGCCGGCGCCGACATCGAGGAGTTCCTTCAGCTCAAGACCGCGGCTGACGCCGAGCGTTTGAGCAGAGACGGCCAGATGCTGCTCGACTCCATCGAGCGTCTGCGAATACCGATCGTCGCGGCAATTCATGGCGCGTGTCTTGGCGGCGGGCTCGAGACGGCGCTGGCGTGCCGCTATCGAATCGCCACCGATCATCCCAAGACCATACTCGGACTGCCGGAAGTGCAGCTCGGGCTGATTCCGGGCGCCGGCGGTACTCAGCGCCTGCCGCGCCGCATCGGATTGACCAGCGCGCTCGATCTGATTCTGACCGGCAAGCACGTGCGCGCCCAGAAGGCCCTCAAGATGGGGCTCGTCGACGAGCTCGTGCATCCGTCCATTCTTCGCAGCGTGGCGATTGCACGGGCGCGTGAAGTCGCGGAGGGCCGGCGCAAGAGCGAGCGCGGCGGCGGGGGATTCAAGGGATTCGTGACCGACGGCAATCCGGCGGGCCGCGCCATCGTGCTGAAGAAAGCGCGCGAGCAGACACTGGCGAAATCGCGCGGACACTACCCGGCGCTCATCGCCGCCATCGACGCGGTAGCGGCGGGCTACGAGGGAGGCCCCGCGCACGGCTTCCGCGAGGAGTCGAGGCTGTTCGGCGAGATGGCGATGACCGACGTCTCGCGACAGCTGATCTTCCTTTTCTTCGCCACCAACGAGCTGAAGAAGGATCCGGGCGTCGAGCCGTCGCAGCATCCCGATCTCCCGGTCTCGGCGTTCGAGCCGCTGCCGGTCGAGAAGCTGGCGATAATCGGAGCCGGTTTCATGGGCGCCGGGATCGCGTCGATAGCCGTGCAGCACGGCAGCCTGGTCCGCCTCAAGGATGCGGATCACGCGCGCGTGGCAAAGGGATACGCGGCGGTCAGGGATGTGCTCAAGGAGCGGCTGACCAGAAAGCAGATTACGAGAGTTCAGTACAGCGACTACATGGCGCTGCTCGGCGGCACCGTCGACTACTCGGGGTTCGGCAACGTCGATCTGGTGATCGAGGCGGTGTTCGAGGATCTGGCCATCAAGCACCAGGTGTTGCGCGAGACCGAGGCGGTGATCAAGCCCAGCGCGATTTTCGCCAGCAACACATCGACGATTCCAATCGCGCAGATCGCCCAGGCATCGAGCAGGCCCGAGCGAGTGCTCGGCATGCACTTCTTCTCGCCGGTGCACAAGATGCCGCTGCTCGAGGTGATCACCACCGAGGATACCCATCCCCAGGTCACCGCGACCGCGGTGGCGTACGGGAAGAAGCTCGGCAAGACCGTGATCGTGGTGAACGACGGCCCTGGTTTCTACGTCAACCGGATCCTGTCGCCATACCTGAACGAGGCCGCGATTCTGCTCGATCAGGGCGTCGCCGTCGATCTCATCGACAAGGCCATCGTCGATTTCGGATTTCCGGTAGGGCCGATTACACTGGTCGACGAGGTCGGGCTCGACGTCGCCACCAAGGCGGGGAAGATCATGGCCGAAGCCTTCCCCGAGCGCATGCAGCCCGCCAAATCGATTCAGGCGGTTGTGGCGGCGGGTCGTTACGGTCGCAAATCGAAGAAGGGGTTTTACAGCTACGACAAGGAAGGCAAGAAGGGCGACGTAGATCCATCGGTGTATGCGCTGTTCCTGTCTCCCGGGAGCATTCCTGTCGTTCCGTCGATTGTGACCGACGAGTTGTCCACCCAGGGACCGCCCGAGATGTCGGCGACGCAGATCCAGCAGCGCACTGTGCTGGCGATGCTCAATGAAGCAGTGCGATGCCTGTCAGATGGAATCATCCGCTCACCGCGCGATGGCGACGTCGGCGCGGTGTTCGGGATCGGGTTTCCGCCTTTCCGCGGTGGACCTTTCCGCTACATGGACTCCCTGGGCATCCAGCTGGTGGTGCAGCGCCTCGAGGATTTGAACGCGCGCTTCCCGGGTCGGTTCGAGCCGGCAGAGATGCTGCTGGAGATGGCGCGCCGGCGACAGTCCTTCTATTCGAACGAGCGCACGTGAAGAGAGGAGCTTCGCCTGCAGTGCGCTCGTCGATGGTCGTCGCCACCCTGCTGACAATGTCGTGCGCTCCGACCGTGCACGGACCGCCGTCTCCGGCAGACTATCCTCGCACCCGCCCGGAGCTCACGGCTTACCGCGAGACGTCGCGCTACGCCGACGTGCGGAAGTTTCTGGATTCGCTTCGCGCACTCGGCGCGCCGCTGGCGTTCGGCTCGATCGGGAAGACGAGCGAGGGGCGCGACATCCCGTACGTCATCGCCTCGCGGCCGCTGGTCTCGACGCCGGCGGCGGCGAAGGCGCTGGGCCGGCCAATCGTCTACGTCCAGGGCAACATCCACGCTGGCGAAGTAGAGGGGAAGGACGCGCTGCTGGCGCTGCTGCGGGACCTGACTTTTTCGCCCCACCCCGACGCGCTCGACTCCGTGGTGCTCATCGCCGTGCCGATCTATAACGCCGACGGCAACGAGCGTTTTGCGTCGCAGACGGTCAATCGCACGGAGCAGAACGGGCCCGAATTGGTCGGGACCCGGGCCAACGCCCAGAATCTCGATCTCAATCGCGACTACATCAAAGCAGAAGCGCCCGAGACCCGCGCGTCGCTGGCGATGTTCAACACCTGGGATCCCGATGTCTTCGTCGATCTGCACACCACCGACGGCAGCTTTCATGGATACGCGCTGACCTATTCGCCATCACTGAGCCCGGCTGCCGTGTTTGGCGGAGTGTACGCGCGGGATTCTCTGCTTCCTGTGCTGCGCGAGCGCATGCGGGCGCGCGACGGGTTCGAGGTTTTCGACTACGGCAACTTCGTCACCGACGAGCGCGGCCTCGTCCCTGACACGAGCGTCCGCGAAGCGTGGGCGACCTACGATCCGCGGCCACGGTTCGGCACGAACTACTTCGGCATTCGCGGCCGAATAGCGATTCTCAGCGAGGCGTTTTCCCACGACACGCTGGCCCGCCGGATCGCATCGACGCGGGCGTTCGTCAGCGAGATACTCTCGCTGGTCGGAGAAAGGGCGGCCGCAATCAAATCGCTGAGCGCGCGCGCCGACAGCCTGCCGCTGGCGTGGGGCCGCTCGCCGGATTCCGTGCAGATCGTCGCCGTTCGTTCGGAGCTCACCGACACACCCCGCATGATGGACGTGCTGAAGGAAGAACTGGAAAAAACCGGTGATTCGTCGCGCACCCAGCCAGGAGTGCCACGCGGCGAGCGCAGGACCGGACGCGTGACGGCGGTAAGGATGCCCGTGTACGACAGATTCACTTCAACGCTCGATCGCACTCCCCCAGCTGCGTACGTCGTCGCACCGCAAGACACCGCCGCCATCAGGCTGCTCGCCCTCCACGGAATCCGCATCGAGCGCTCTGACACCGCCTGGCGCGCCCGCGGCGAGACCTACGTCGTGGATTCCGTCATCACCTCGGCGCGCCAGTTTCAGGGCCATCGCGAAGTCAGGCTCAACGGCCATTGGGAGCGCGGATTGCAGACACTTCCCCCGGGATCCTTCATCATCTCGACGGCTCAGCCGCTGGGAGCACTGGCGGTCTATCTGCTGGAGCCGGAGAGCGATGACGGATTGACCGACTGGAATTTCTTCGATTCCGACATTCGCAAGGGCGCCCGCTTTCCGGTAACGAGGATCTTCGACCTCTCGCGCCGAGGTCGCGCCTTCAATCGACGCTCATCGACATCGGCCCAACAGCCTCAGACACGGGAATAATGCTCCGCAGCGCACTGCTCTATCTCTCCAGCCAGCAGCAGATCTTCAAATTCGTACGCCATAACAGACTGGCAAAAAGCTTTGCCAGTCGCTTCGTCGCCGGTGAGACGCTGGAAACGGCTCTGGCGGCCGTCGGCAGACTCAACACGCGGGGCATCACCGCGTCGCTGGATCTGCTCGGCGAGAGCGTGCACAACGAAACGGAAGCGCGAGCCGCCGGGGAAGCGTACATCGCGATGCTCGACCGGATCCACGAGAGGAAAGCAAAGGCAAACGTCTCCGTCAAGCTGACGGCGATGGGGCTGGACATCTCCGAAGAGCTCTGCGTCGCGACGATGCACAGGATTCTCCAGCGCGCCCGCGACTACGGCACTTTCGTGAGAATCGACATGGAGTCGAGCGAATACACCCAGCGCACGCTCGATCTGTTCGAACAGCGGCTGTTTCCCGCGTATCGGGAGAACGTCGGCGTCGTGCTGCAGAGCTACCTGTATCGCACTTTTGCGGACGTGCAACATACGAACCTGCTGAAGGCGCGAGTGCGCATCTGCAAGGGAGCGTACAAGGAGCCCGAGACGGTCGCGTTTCCCGAGAAAAAGGATGTCGACTCCAACTACGTGAAGTGCATGCAGGAGCTGATGGCTAAAGGCAATTATCCCGGGATCGCAACCCATGATGAGGCGATCATCCGGGAAGCAAAACGCTTCGCCGCCACCAATGACATCTCTCCGGACCGCTTCGAGTTCCAGATGCTTTACGGCGTGCGCCGCGATCTGCAGGATCGCCTGGTGCGCGAAGGCTATCGGATGCGCGTCTACGTCCCCTTCGGTACCCAGTGGTATCCCTATCTGATGCGCCGTCTCGCCGAGCGCCCGGCGAATGTGGCTTTCCTCACCGGCAGCGTTTTCAAAGAGATGGTCGGCAGGCGCGGCCACTGACGATGGGCAGATTCATCCCGCCGGATCACTCGAAGGGAGACCCCAATACGATCGGTGGGTACATGGCGGTGCACGATCGCCCGGCGGCATTCGAGGGCAGCGATGGCGCATCCTACAGCGTCGAGATCGTAACCGACGACAGCGGCGAAAAGGGGAAGCCGTTCGCCGCGTATCTGCTGTTCGTGAGGTGGGGCCGCGGGGATCCGGTGGCCAGTGGGCATCTCGAGACCGAGTTTCTCGCCTTCGCCGCCACTGAAGACGAGGCCCGAAAGGCGGTCGGAGCGCTGTCGCTCAACGACGTCAAGGCCAGGCTCGACGCCCTGATCAAGTCGCGCCACGACGACAGCCTCAAGTGGTGGGATTCCATGCGGCGCGAGGGCAGCAGTTGACGCGAAAGGAAGGTGTGGTGCTGCAGGGAACCGGCGGAGTCTGGCACGTTCGCGCCGAATCGGGCGAGACCCACGAAGCGTCGCTGCGGGGTCGCCTCAAACAGGAGCGGGAGGAGACGAGGAAGCTCGCCGTCGGCGACAGGGTCGTGATCGAGGTCGATCAGCGCGGAGCCGTCTGGGCCATTACCGATATCCTTCCGCGTCGCTCACAGCTGGCGCGCCGCGCTCCCGGAGAAGGCCAGGGAGAGCGCATCGTCGCGGCGAACGTCGATCAGGTGGTAGTGGTGTTCGCTGCCGCCAAGCCCGAGCCGCACCCCCGAATGCTGGACCGCTTTCTGGTGATCGCCGAGGCCAATTCCCTGCAGTCCAGGATCGTCATCAACAAGGTGGAGCTCGTCGATCCCGCCGCGGCGGAGCGCACGTTTGCCGACTATTCCAGGGCAGGGTACCCGGTTCATTTCACCAGTGTGAAACAGGGGATCGGTCTCGACGAGCTCCACGACCAGCTGCTCGGCAAGACCTCGGCGCTGACGGGACCATCAGGTGTCGGCAAGTCGTCGCTGATGAACGCGATGTATCCGGGTCTCGACCTGCGCGTCGGCGAGATCAGCGAATCGGTGAACAAGGGTCGCCACACCACCGTGGGAGCGCTTCTGCATCCACTGCCCGACGGCGGCTTCGTCGTCGACACTCCGGGGTTGCGGGAGGTGGGAATGTGGGGGCTGGCGTCGGATCATCTCGACGAATGCTTCCGCGAGCTTCGGCCATTCGTCCCGGAGTGCAAGTTCGGCAACTGCACCCACCGCGCGGAGCCGGGTTGTGCCGTGATAGCGGCGGTCGGCGCCGGTGAGATAAGCGCCGAGCGTTACGACAGCTATCTGAGGCTGAGAGAAGAGATCGAGCAGACCGAGCGCCGGTGGTCCGGCTACACATCGGCACAGAAGCGACGGACCTAGCGCGTCATCCCGCTGCGATCTCGGCCGTATACTCGACCTGCATGTCGGGGCGCAGCGATTCCCGCACCGAACAATACCTGTTCGCCGACAGCTCGATCGCCTTCATGGTCTTGTCGTGCTCGATGCCTTTGCCGGCGATGCGAAAGTTGAGAGTGATGTGACGGTAGCGGCGCGGGATGGTGTCCACGCGCTCGCCCAGCACGTCTATCTCCAGCGACTCGATCGGCGTGCGCTGCTTGGCCAGAATGTCGATCACGTCGTACGCGACGCACGTGGCGAGCGCCGTAAGAAGTGTCTCGGGTGGGCTCTGTCCCGTTTCACCTTCGCCGTCGATGCGCGCCGTCGGCCCGTTGGGACGGCCGGCATCGAAGCGATGCGCGCCGACCCATTTCACGTGGATGCGCGACGGCTTGGCCGGGGCCGACGCTGGAGCGCGAGCCGTCACTTCTCGGGTCCCGTCTCGATCGGCGCCCGCACCGCGTTGCCCCATTCTGTCCAGCTTCCGTCGTAATTGCGGACGCGATCGTAGCCGAGCAGGTAGGTGAGCACGAACCAGGTGTGGGACGACCGCTCGCCGATGCGGCAGTAGGCGACGATGTCGTCGTTCTTTTTGAGGCCCTTTTCCTGTTCGTAGATGGCGCGCAGCGAAGCAGCATCCTTGAAGCTTCCGTCGGAGTTCGCCGCCCGTGCCCAGGGAACACTCTTCGCTCCCTTGATGTGGCCGCCGCGCAGTGTGCCTTCCTGGGGATAGTCGGGCATGTGGGTGCGTTGTCCGGCGTACTCCTCGGGCGACCGCACGTCGATCAACGGCCTTCCGCTGTCCGAGTGCTGTCGCACCTGCTGGAAGAAAGCGCGGATCTTTTCGTCCGCGCGCTTCGGCGCGCTGTAGGCCGTTTTTGGGAAACGCGGCACGTTGGTGTCGAATGCGCGGCCTTCCTGCTCCCACTTAATGCGGCCGCCGTCGAGGAGCCTGGCGTTGGTGAATCCGAACAGTTGAAATACCCAGAACGCGTAGGCGGCCCACCAGTTGTTCTTGTCGCCGTAGAAGACTACCGTGGTGTTCTCGTCGATACCCTTCTCGCGGAGAAGCTTCTCGAACTGCTCTGACGACACGTAATCGCGGAGCACCGGGTCGTTGAGATCGAGATGCCAGTCGACCTTCTGCGCCCCCGGTATGTGGCCGGTGTCGTAAAGTAGAACGTCTTCGTCGCTCTCGATGATCCTGAGATTCGGATCGTCGAGATGGTCGGCGAGCCAGCCGGTGCTGACGAGGACCTCGGGATGGATGTAGCCTTTGCCGTCGGTGGCAGGGTCGATGGCGGTCGAGTTGCGGGTGATCGTCGCTCCCATGATTCGCTCCTGATGATGGAGAGCCTGAAGCATAATCAGCCGCGGACTTCGCGCGTGCAAGTGCGCCCGCCGCGCCAGTGTATCTTTGCTCGATGGGTACGACGCGTATGCCGGAGATGGCGCCCTACTCCAGACACGTGCTGGTTTGCACCGGAAGCTTCTGCTCGCCGCAGCAGCGCGGACGGGAGCTCTATTCGCTGCTGGCGGAGCTCCTGCAGCGCGAGAATCTGCTCTTCGGCCCCGACCGCGTGAAGCGCGGAGAGACGCCGTGCCTCGGCGTCTGCACCGACGGACCGATCGTCGTCGTGTACCCGGACGGAATCTGGTACGCCAACGTGACGCCGCAGCTGCTGGAACGGATCGTGGTCGAGCACCTGAAAAAAGGCGTGCCTGTCGCCGACGCCGTGTTCCATCGGCTGTAGCGGCTGGGCAGTTATGGGGTGCCGATGTTGTTCCCTCAACAGGCAAACCCGACCGGTTTTTTCTCCGCTCGGCAGTCATACGGAGGCATGCGCCATGCGTTTGTTTGACGCCCTAACCAGGAGGGAGAAATGGCGCAGGACACAAACCGGGACCAGCAGGATCAAGACAATTCGAACGACGCGGCTTCGGGCCAGAGCGGCAAAAGCAGCGGGATGAGTGGATCGAGCGGGTCAAGCGGATCGTCGGGCAGCGGTTACGGCTCAGGCAGCTCGGGCTCGGGCAGCTCAGGGACCGGCGGTTCTCGAGGCTCGAGCGGCAACACGGGCAGTGGCATGGGGGACGATCTCAGCGGATCCGGCTCGAGGTCGAAAGGCGCCAGCAGCGGGAGCTCGGGCAGCGGTAGTAGCTCCGGGAGTGGGGGTAGCTCCGGGAGTGGCGGTAGCTCCGGCAGCAGCGGTGGCTCCAGCAGCAGCAATAGGTAGCCACGCACCTGTACCAGCGAGCGGGATGGAAGCGATGTGCTTCCGTCCCGCTTTTCTTACATCCTTGGACCCCGTGCGCCATGGTTAGCTTTAGCTCCCGCTTCGGTCTTACCTTTCAGCGCAACCGGCAGCTGTCACATTGACACCATCACCGTTCAACCCACGCAGGCTTGCGCTCGGAGCGGCGAAAAAGCTGATCTTCGAGAATGAAGATCCCGAGACGGCACTGGAGCGCCTCGCCGGTCTCGCATCGATGGACCAACGCACTTCGAGTTCGGGGAGCAACTCAATGTCACGCTCGCGCACGACCATCCTCAACAACCTGGATGAGATGTACCGGGAAGCATTCGAGAGGGCGAAGTCAACTGGCGACCAATCCCAGATGGCTACTCTGGATTTTGCCTACCGCAGGGAACAGCTCTACTTCGAGATTCTTCTCGACGTTCGCGACGCGCTTGAGCGGCGGTAGTCCGCCGGGCGTCACCAGCAGTCGGAGCGCGAAAGGTTGAGCTCGATCTGGGGCTGGATCGGCTTCAACGTCGTCGTCCTGGCCATCCTCGCGCTCGACCTGGGCGTGCTCCACCGCAAATCGGAAAAAGTCTCGCTCACAGAGGCCGCCGTCTGGAGCGGCGTCTGGGTGGCGCTGTCGCTCTCGTTCGCCTTTGCCGTCTATCGGACCATGGGCAGACAGTCGGGGCTGGAATTTCTCACCGGCTATCTGATCGAGTACGCTCTGTCCGTCGACAACATTTTCGTCTTCGTGCTGATCTTCTCGTATTTCAGTGTACCCGAGAAATACCAGCACCGCGTCTTGTTCTGGGGCATCATCGGCGCCCTCGTGCTCCGCGGGGTCATGATCGTCGCCGGCTCGGCGCTGGTGACGAGGTTCGCCTGGACACTGTATATCTTCGGCGCTTTCCTCGTCTTCACCGGGCTCAGAATGGCGCTGCAGAAGGACGACGCCGCCTACAACCCGGAGCGCGACCCAGTGCTGCGCCTGGCGCGAAGGCTGATGCCGGTCACGAAAGAGTACAGGGGCAACAAGTTCTTCGTCCGCGAGCCCAACACCGCCGGCCGCATCAGGACGGCCGCCACTCCCCTGTTCATCGTTCTGCTGATAGTCGATACGACCGACATCATCTTCGCCACCGACTCGATCCCGGCAATTTTCGCGGTGACCCGCGATCCGTTCATTGTCTACACATCGAACATTTGCGCGGTGCTGGGTCTCCGCGCGCTCTACTTCCTGCTCGCCAATGTCGTCGACAAGTTCGTGTACCTGAAGCTGGGGCTGTCGCTGGTGCTCGTCTTCATCGGGGCCAAGATGCTCCTCGAAGGCTTGCTCCACATACCGATTCTGATCTCGCTGGGTGTCGTTGGCGTGGTGCTGGCCACATCGATCGTCGCTTCGCTCAGGTGGCCCCGGGCGGGGCACTAAACGGGCTTTCCGGGTTACCCTTAATACGGAAAGGACGTCTTTCCCGGTCGTCCCCTCCGCCCAACCACACCTTACGGATACAGCATGCGATCGATTTCCCTTCTCGCGCGCGCCGCAGTGGCGCTCGCGCCGTTGTCATATGCAGGCGCGCAAACCGCGACGAAAAACCTGACCATGGATTTCCGCACTACCGTCACCGTCTCGGGAATGCCTGATACCAGTATCATCCAGGGCCGCGCCATCGGCAGTAGAGACAAGATGCGGATGGACCTGACCCTGAAAGGCCCGGGGGCCCAGGTCAGCCCGCTCGGCGCCAACGCCGGCAAGATCATCATGATTCTCTCGGACAGCGGGAAGACGGTCACCTATCTCGACTCGACCAACGGTCGATATCTCCGGGTTCGCCCTGCGGACATGCTCGCCCAGGCTCAGCAGTCCGGTCAGATGTCCATGAAGTTCTCGGACACCCAGGCCACGGTTGACAGTTTGGGAGCCGGGCCCAGCATACTCGGGCACTCGACGTCACACTACCGCGTCGGTACCGGCATGACGATGACCATCAGCGCGATGGGACAGGAGCAAACCGTGAAGATCTCCAGCACCGCTGACTACTACTACGCCAATGACATCAAGGCCGTCGTGAATCCGTTCGCCAGCCTCACGGGGAGCGACATGTCGGCGATGTTCGGCTCCGCCAACAAGGATTTCGCCGATAAGCTCAAGATCGTTCAGCAGAAGCTGCCGAAGGGCACACCTCTGCGCGCATCCACAACGGCGACCATGATCGCCCAGGGCCAGACCCGCGTCACGAACACGCAGGCCGAGGTGACGTCGGTGCAGTGGGTAGATGCGAAGCCGGGCATCTTCGACGTGCCCGCCGGCTATACCTCGGTGGCGCTGCCAGGAATGCCCGGCAGCTCATCGTCAGCGATTCCGCCGAAGTAGGTCTTCTACGCCACAAACAAAAAAGCGGACCCGAGAGGGTCCGCTTTTCTTTGGTCGGGCGCACCGGCTAGTACTTCGCGATTGATTCGTAGGCGCGCTTGAAGTCATCGACCTGTGGCAGTATCGCGTCCTCGAGCCGGGGCGCGTAGCCGACGAACGTGTCGGTCGATGCGACACGCATCACCGGCGCGTCCAGCCAGGCAAAGCATTCGTCGGCGATCGACGCCGCGATCTCGGCGCCAAATCCCCACGAGATCGAGTCCTCGTAGCCAACGATGACCCGTGACGTTTTCTTCACCGACTCGAATACGGTTTCGCGATCCCACGGGCTCAGCGTCCGCAGGTCGATTACCTCGACCGAGATTCCGTTCTCGGCCACCGCGTTGGCGGCGGTGAGGGCGCGCTGCACGGTGGCGCCGTAGGTGACGAGCGTCACGTCGGCTCCCTCGCGCACGACCTTCGCCTTGCCGAACGGAATCATGAAGTTCGGACCCGGATACGCCGACTTGTTGTAGATCTGCCGGTAAAGGTGCTTATGCTCGAGAAAGATCACCGGATCGTCGCAGCGGATTGCGGTCCGCAGCAGGCCGTTGGCGTCCAGCGCCGTCGCCGGACACACCACTCGCAATCCGGGGCAATGTGTGAACAGGGTCGCCCCCGTCTGCGAATGATAGATCGCGCCGCGGATGTATCCGCCGTAAGTCGTTCTCACCACGACGGGCGCCGAGAAATTGTTGTTGGAGCGCCAGCGCATCGTCGCCAGCTCGTCGCGGAGCTGCATGTAGGCGGTCCAGATATAGTCGAAGAACTGCACTTCGACGACGGGTTTGAACCCGCGCACCGCCATGCCGATCGCGCGCCCGACGATGTTCGCTTCGGCGAGCGGGGAGTTGTAGACGCGAGCGCTGCCGAACTCCTTCTGCAGCCCCCAGGTCACCTTGAATACGCCGCCCTTGCCCTTGACCTTGCCGAGGTACTCTTCGCGCGAGACGTCGGCGACATCCTGGCCGAAGACGACGATCTTCTGATCGCGCCGCATCTCGTCCTTCATGCAGGCGTTGAGCAGATCCACCATTGTCGTCGGCTCGCCCGAGAACTGCGGGTCATCCTCGGTGTCGAACTGCTCGCTCGTCGGGTCGACGTCCGGCGAGTAGACGCCGAACATCACCGTCTCGGGGCCGGGCTGCGGCTGCGCCAGCGCGTCGTCGGTCGCCGCGATCACGACCGACTCCACCTCCTTCTGGATCTCCTTGATCTCGTCTTCTGTCGCGTGGCCTTCCGCGACGAGCCACCTGGGGAACTGCGTCACGGGATCGCGCGCCGCGTCTGCTTCGCGCTCGGCCGGGGGGCGATACAGCTTCTCGTCGTCCGACAGCGAGTGCGAGTATGGACGAATCACGTGCGCGTGCACGAGCGCCGGCCCTTTCCGCTGGCGCGCGTAGTCCACGGCGCGCTGCATGGTGTCGTAGCTGGCGAGCAGATCGCAGCCGTCCACTTCCTCGACGAACAAATGGGGGAACGAGCCAACGAGCTTCGAGATGCTGCCGCCGGTGGTGTTGACCTCGACCGGAACCGAGATCGCGTAGCCGTTGTCTTCGACCAGGTAGACCACCGGCAGCTTCAGGTTGGAGGCGGTGTTGAGCGACTCCCAGAACTCACCTTCGCTGGTCTGTCCTTCGCCAGTCGAGACGAAGACCACCTCATCCTTCTGAAAACCTTCCGTGATGTTGAGCAGCTTCGCCCGAATGCTCGCTTCGGCGGACCCCACACCCTGCAGGAATTGGGTCCCGGTGGGCGATGATGCGGAGACGATGTTGTAGGCTTTG
>DASXGU010000207.1:0-5705 GCA_036488915.1 Gemmatimonadaceae bacterium
ACGCCGCCGATCTCGTCGGCGTTCCTACCTTCGGGTTTCGTGGCGAGGCACTGCCGGCGATCGCCTCGGTGTCGCACTTCGAGATCGAGACTGCCACCGTCGACGGCGAAGGAACATCGATAAAGGTCGCTGGTGGGCGGATGGAGCCTCCCCAGAACATCGCGCGACGGAAGGGTACGACGGTTTCGGTCGGACAACTTTTCTACAATGTTCCGGCGCGCCTCAAGTTTCTGCGCAGCGCGCGATCGGAATGGCGCAGCTCGGTCGAATCTCTGACAGCGCTGGCGCTCACCCAGACCAACGTTCGCATTCATCTCAGCCACGACGGAAAGAGCGCGCTTGCCCTCCCGCCGGTTGGCAGCATGCGCTCCAGACTTGGCGCAATCTGGGGTGGGCGCTACGCCGAAGACCTCACGGACGTCGAGGATGTCGCCGGCGCCATCCATACCAGCGGTCTGGTCCAGCGACCTGCCGACGTCGGCACCTCGACCCGCCGAGTCTTTCTCTCGATCAACGGCCGCGCTGTCCGCGATGCCGGGATAACGCGCGCGGTCGAGGCCGCGTACCGCTCCACCATCGTCGCGGGGGTCAGGCCCTCTTTCTTTCTGAACGTGACGCTGCCCGCTGAATCCGTAGATGTGAACGTCCACCCGGCCAAGGCTGAAGTGCGATTCCGGGATCGGTGGAACGTCGAGCGTGCAGTGGAAACCGCGGTGCGCCGCGCGCTCGGCACGCTCGACAGCGCGGCGTCATTCGGCTTTCGCGGATCGAGCTTCATGTTTCGCCCCGCCGAGCCGGCGCCGAATCCTGACGCCGAGATATTGCGGCCGCACTCCGACCTGGATGCGCCCCTGTTCGTCGCTACTAACGGCGAGAGCGCGACCAACGGGGCGAGCGCCGCGACAGCCGCGGACGTTCAGGTTGCCCAGGTAATTCCGCCTCTGTTCCAGCTTCGGCGCACCTACATCGCCTTCGAGCACGACGAGGGTCTCGTCCTCATCGATCAACACTCCGCTCATGAGCGCGTTCTGTACGAGCAATTCATGCACACCCTGGAAAGTGCGGCAGCGCCCGCTCAACGTCTGCTGCTGCCCCTCACTCTGCATCTCGGTCCCGCCGAGGGAGAGGCATTCGACGCGAATCGGGAGTACCTGGAGCGCCTTGGCTTCGAGGTCGAAGGCTTTGGTGGACACACGCTCATTGTGAACACCGTGCCGATGCCGCACCCGCGATTCGACGCCGAGCGTTGTCTCCGTGAGACGCTCGACGCGCTGACCGGCGACCGCGTTGCCGGCGCCGCCGCCAAGCACGAGAGGCTCGCTGCCACTGTCGCCTGCAAGGCGGCAATCAAAGCCGGCGAAGAGCTCTCCCAGGGCGAGATGCGGTCTCTGTTCGCCGCTTTGCGGGACACCACGCTTCCGGCGCACGACGTTCACGGACGCTCGACGATCGTCCATCTCACCTGGGACGAAGTCGAGCGGCGATTTGGCCGGCGGTAGCCTGCGAGTCATCTGCGGTCCCACTGCCGCGGGAAAATCGGCTGTCGCTCTCGAGCTGGCGGCCGCGTTCGATGCCGCCATCGTCACCGCCGACTCACGTCAGGTGTACTGTGAATTCGACATCGGCACCGCCAAGCCCAGCGCCGACGAGTGTCGGCGGGTCACGCATTATGGAATCGATGTCGTCGAGCCGACCGAGCGGTATTCGGCGGCGCGCTGGGCCGATGACGCTGATGAGTGGATCGAGTGTGCCTGCGAGATCGACAAGGAGCCCCTCGTCGTCGGAGGTACGGGACTCTATATAAGAGCGCTCGTCGAGCCGCTGTTCGAAGCGCCGGAAATCGACGCCACGCGTCGGGCGCGGCTCGAGCTGCAGCTGGAAGCGAGGCCGTTGAGCGAGCTGCGTCGTTGGTGCGAGGACCTCGATCCGCCGCGAGCCCACCTCGGGCGCACTCAGCTGATTCGCTCCATCGAGACCGCGCTGCTCGCCGGCGCCCGCCTCAGCGATCTTCAGGCCCGCGACGAGGCCAGCGCCGAAAGTTCCCGCTCCGCTGCATACCTCGTGGTTGATCCGGGCCCCTCGCTCGCCCAGCGCATCGAGCGGCGAGTCGACGCCATGCTCGACGCAGGCTGGCCCGACGAGGTCCGCGAGCTGATGCGCGACGTTCCCGAGGATGCGCCGGCGTGGAAAGCGAGCGGTTACCGGGCGGTGCGAGATCACGTCGAAGGACGCATCGATTTGTCATCGGCCCGCCAGAGAATCATTATTGAGACTCGCCAGTACGCCAAACGACAGCGGACCTGGTTCAGACATCAGCTGCCACCGGCAGCCGTGACGATCATGAATCCTGAAGACTCGCGCGCCTCGTCGACCGCGCGGGAGTGGTGGGAGAAAGCCGAGTGAAGATTGGCATCACCTGTTACCCGACGTACGGCGGCTCGGGGGCCGTTGCGACGGAGCTCGGCATTGCTCTCGCGGAGCGCGGGCACGAGGTCCACTTCATCACTTATCGCCAGCCGTTCCGGCTGCCGTCGTTCCTGCCGCGGATCTTCTTCCACGAGGTCGACGTCGGTCGCTACCCGCTGTTCGAGTTTCCACCCTACGATCTGGCACTCGCGGTGCGAATGCACGAAGTCGTTAAGAGCCACCAGCTCCAGCTCTTGCACTGCCACTACGCCATTCCCCACGCCGCCAGCGCCTGGATTGCCCGTGAGATGCTGCGCGAGAACGGTGAGGACGTCCGCGTGCTGACCACTCTGCACGGCACCGACATCACCATCGTCGGGCAGGATCCGTCGTTCTATCCGATCACCAAATTCTCGATCGAGAAGTCCGACCGCATTACCGCGGTGTCGCAATACCTGCGCGAAGAGACGTGCCGCGCGTTCGGCTGCGACGGTCCCGACGTCGAGGTCATCCACAACTTCATCGACCCCGGCATCTACGATCGAGCCAAGTATCCGCCGCTGCTCAAGAACGAGGTCGGCGGATCCAGGCGGATTCTCATGCACGTCTCCAACTTCCGCACGGTAAAACGCGTTCGCGACGTGATCCGCATCTACGCCGAGGTGAATCGCGAGATGCCGAGCGTGCTGGTGATGATCGGCGATGGGCCCGATCGCCCCGCAGCCGAGGAAGAAGCCAGACTGCTCGGCGTCGAGCAGTCGGTCTCGTTTCTTGGCAAGCTCGATCAGATCGCGCCACTTCTCGCCGCGGCTGACCTCTTCCTGCTGCCAAGCCAGAGCGAGTCGTTCGGGCTGAGCGCGCTCGAGGCGCTCGCTTCGGGCGTGCCGGTGGTCGGCAGCGATGCCGGTGGTCTCCCCGAGGTCGTCCGCGATGGAGAGACCGGCGCACTCTGCGCCGTCGGCGATATCGCCGGAATGGCGACGGCGGCGCTCGAGATCCTGAAGGATTCGGAGCGCTGGAAGGAGATGAGCAGACTCGCCGCGGCCGACGCGCGCGAGCGGTTCTCCCAGGATGCAATCGTCAGCAAATACGAGTCTCTCTACCGCGATTCACTCATGCCAACCAAATCATGACACCACTCCAGGCGATCGCACTCGGCATTATCCAGGGACTCTCGGAGTTCCTGCCCATCAGCAGCTCCGCGCACCTCACACTCGCGCCGTGGCTGTTCGGCTGGGAGGATCCCGGACTGGCCTTCGACGTCGCCCTCCACTTCGGGACCCTGTTGGCGGTCCTCTGGTATTTCCGCATGGAGTGGCTGGCTCTCATCAAGGCTGCCTGGGGCATCGTCACTACCGGCCGCGTCGAGACGCCGGAAAAGCGCCGCGTGGTTTACCTGATCATCGCCACAATTCCCGGCGCGATCGGCGGCTTTCTGCTGCAGTCGAGAGCCGAGTCGGCGTTCAGGAGTCCCCAGATCATCGCCGTCGCTCTGATCGTCATGGGCATCATTCTGTGGCTCGTCGACAAGCTGGTGGATCAGCGCCGCGTCCTCGGCGAGATGCGGTGGGTCGATGCGCTCCTCATCGGTCTCTCGCAGGTCATCGCGCTGATTCCCGGAGTGTCGCGCTCGGGTTCGACGATCACCACCGCGCGTGGACTTCGCCTCGATCGCGAAAGCGCCGCCGAGTTCAGCTTTCTGATGAGCATGCCGATAATCGCTGCGGCAGTCGTTCTCGAGGGTCCGAAGGCGTTGCGTGAAGGCGGGCTGACCAATGAGCTAATGTCGGGCGTCGTCGCCTCGGCGATCAGCGGCTGGCTCGCAATCTCCATCCTGATGCGCTACGTCAGCAGACACAGTTACGGAATCTTCGCGTTTTATCGCGTCGCCATCGGACTTCTGGTGCTGGGGCTGATTTACGCACGTGGCTAACCCGCCGCGATTCGATGGCGGCACGGCCGAATCGCTTCAGCGCCTTCTGCGGCTGCCGCGCGTCGAGGTTCTTGAATCGACGCCATCGACGATGGATGTAGCCCACCGGCTTGCCGCAGACGGAGCACCGGCGGGAACCTTGGTGATCGCCGACGAGCAAACCGCTGGCCGGGGCCGGGGCGGGAAGAGCTGGCAGTCGGCACCGGGTGCGGGGCTGTGGCTGACGCTGGTGGAGCGGCCAAGGGATGCGACGGGCCTCGGCGTGCTGTCGTTGCGCGTTGGTCTCGCCGCGGCTGCAGCGCTCGATCGGTTCGCGTCCGAGCCGATTCGGGTGAAATGGCCGAACGACCTTTACGTCGATCGCGGCAAGCTGGCGGGAATTCTGGTCGAGGCGCGCTGGCGCGAGCAGGTAGTCGAGTGGATCGCCATCGGTTTGGGCATCAATGTGAGTCAACCCGAGGGCGTGGAAATGGCCGCCGGCCTCGAGCCCGGCACCGAGCGGGTGGAAGTGCTGGAGGAGCTCGTTCCGGCGGTACGTCGCGCAGCGGGAAAAGCCGGCGCGCTGGACGCGGAGGAGATGGAGGAATTCAATGCCCGCGATCTTGCGCGGGGCAAAGCGTGTGTCGAGCCCGCGCTGGGGCGAGTGGCCGGCATCACGGCCTCGGGTGAGCTGCTCGTGGCGCTGGCCGATTCGGTCGCTCCATTTCGCTCGGGCTCGCTCATTCTGGAGGACTCTGAATGATCGTCGTTTTCGACGTCGGCAACTCGGAGATCACCATTGGAATCTTTGATGGTGACGAGCTGGTGTCCCACTGGCGCCTGACTACGGCTTCGCCGAGGACCGCCGACGAGCTGACGCTCTTGATTCGATCGATCACCGGGGCCGAGATCGCTTCACCGGGCGGGGCCGAGGGCTCGGCGATCTGCTCGGTTGTCCCGGCGATCACGCCGATGCTGGCTGAAGCGTGCGAGATGTCGTTCGGGAAGAGGCCGCGCATTGTGGATGCGCGGGCGAAATTGCCGATCAAGCTCGATGTCGAAGAGCCGTTCACCGTCGGTGCCGACCGGATTGCCAACACCCTGGCCGCCAGTCGCATCTACAAGCGTGATGCCATCGTCGTGGATATGGGCACCGCGACGACTTACGACTGCATCACCGCCGACGGCACTTTTCTGGGCGGGGTGATTCAGCCCGGTATCATGATTTCAGCGGACACCCTGTTTCGTCGCACCGCGCAGCTGCCGGCCACGGATATCGTCCCGCCAAAGCGGGTCATCGCGCGGCGCACCGACGAATGTATCCGCGCCGGGGTTCTCTATGGGGCGGTGGATTCGATCGACGGCATCGTGCGTCGGATCAAGAAGG
>DASXGU010000215.1:0-4650 GCA_036488915.1 Gemmatimonadaceae bacterium
TCACAATCTCTCCTTCGCCTGATGCTTTTCAGATCGAGAACCCCGGACTCCACCGTCTGGAAACGATTCCGCTCCGGCCAGGACGGCTTCACCTTCACCCGCACCGGCGACATCTACGAGGCTAAGGTCGTCGCCAACGCCGAGCGGGTTGTGGATCTGTTCTATACGCTGAGCGAGCTGATGGCGCCGGCCGTCGACGTGTACATCTACGACGCCAGATCGAAGACGTCCTGGTCGGGCCAGACCATCGCTTTGCCCGACGTGCGTGACGCAGTGGCGCGGCTCAAGGTCCCCCTCTCGACTTACGGCGGCGTGGAGATAACGCTGTTCACTCCCGAAGATCAGATCACCCTGAGCCCGCAGCTCGAGCTGTTCATCTACTCGCGCTCCGACCGCTGGATGTACCTGCTGAACAGCATGAACCTCGAGGAGCGGGCCACGCTGGAAGAACGGCTGTGGGGAATCCAGTCGTGGGAGCGCGCGCCGGCGCCGGCGCTCAGCGATGCGGTCGCCGCCGCCGCGGATAGACTGGCGATCAAGAGCACCTAGCCGCGACGTCCTGCTGAACGGCACCGCCCTCACCTACACGGCCATCGCCGCGAGCGCCAACCTGATCGGCGCCGCCGCGGTGGTCGGGCATTCGCGGTGGAGCGTGCGCGCCCTCGAGAACATGGTGGCGCTCTCGGCGGGATTCATGATCTCGGTGGCGCTGCTGGATCTCACACCCGACGCAATCAGGACGCACGGCGAATCGGCGGCGCTGGTGATCCTGATCGGATACCTGCTGGTGCACCTCACCCAGCACACCCTCGCGCCGCATTTCCATTTCGGCGAGGAAGTCCACCACGTGTCGAAGATGGTGAGCTTCTCGGCGCTGGCGGGACTGATGCTGCACACCTTTGTCGACGGCGTTGCAATCGCCAGCGGGTTCGGAGTGAGTGACGCGCTCGGTGTGCTCGTCTTCTTTGCGATTCTCCTCCACAAGCTCCCCGAGGGTCTGGCGATATCGAGCCTGTTCCTGGCATCGGGGGAGAGCAGGAAAGCGGCGCTGGCCGCGAGCGGGGCCCTCGCCGTGTCGAGCCTCCTTGGCGCGCTGCTGACCTTGCAGGTGCCGATGCTGGGTCAGTACGGCTTGCCGCTCGCCGCCGGAGTCACGCTCTACGTCGGGGCGTCCAACCTCGTCCCCGAGTTTCAGGGCAAGCAAGGCTGGAGACTTCCGATCAGCTTCTTCCTTGGGTGCGCCCTCTATTTCGCCGCCCGGCAAATCGTCGGCACAGAGTTGCGTTGAACGGTGGATTGATCGGCCTCCGCACCAGCCGGCCCGTCTGTCAGGGATATCTCGCCGTTCCGACCGCGAAGACGTCGGATCCCGAGCTGCCCCAGACTCCGGAGAGATCGATCGCCGCACTGACCGGCTGCACCGTCCAGGTCGAGCCATCGTAGTGGAGAATCGTGTTGCCGTTGCCGACGGCAAACACCGAGCTGCCCGAATTTCCCCACACTCCGTTCAGATCCTGGGTCGTTCCGCTCGGCTGCGAGCTCCACTGGGTGCCGTTGAAGTGAAGGATGATTCCCCCGGCTCCTACCGCGTAGACGTCGCTCGCTGACGTGCCCCACACCGCCTTGAGCGCGCGAGTGGTCCCGGTCGTTTGGGGCTGCCAGCCCGCGGTCGCGCTGGCGGACGCCACGATCGTCCCAACGTCCCCGACGGCGAACACCGGATTGCCGGCACCGGCGCTCCACACGGCGTAGAGATTCGACGCGGTTCCGCTCGACTGCGGCGTCCAGGCGGTTCCGTCGTAGCGAACGACGATGCCGCTGTCGCCGACGACGATCGCATCGCTGGGCCCGCTGCTGGTGACGGCGTTGTAGCCTCCGCACATCGAGCATCCGCGAAAGAGAGACGACGTCCAGGTCTGGCCGTTGTAGTGGAGGATGCTGCTGCTCAGCGACGGCGGAAGTGGATCGCGCCTTACCGCGAACGCGTCAGTCGCCGAATTGCCCCAGACGCTGACGACCTTGCTGAGGGTGCCACCCGAGCACGCGAATTCGGTCGGTACCGACCAATGATTCCCATCCCACGTCGAGATCACCGAGACGCCGCGGCATTTGCCGACGGCGAAAGCCATGGTGCTGCTGGCTCCCCAGACTGCGCTGTACGAGAGCGCCAGGCCGCTGCCGTCGGCGAGGGATGTACTCCACGCCGAGCCGTCGTAGTGCAGGATTACCGAGCCACCGCTGTTGGGGGGCGGGCCGCTCGGATTATCCAGCGCCGTGGCGGAAAAGAGCGCCGGAAGGCTCAGATGCTCGACGGCTGCCTGGACCGCCTGTTGTCCAGCTTTCGGGCCGAGGGTCCAGTGAACCGACGCAATGCCGTTGGCGTCGGTGGGGACCGAGTACGCGTCGAGAGTGCCGTTACCGCTCTGAACTGTCCATACGACTGTTACAGCCGGGACCGGCCCTCCTTTGGTGTCGGTGACGATGACCGAGAGCGGGGAAGCCAGAGCATTGCCTTTTACGGCTGACTGGTTGTTCCCGGAGGCGATCTGGAGGTGTTCCGCGCCCTGTGCTGTCGGCAGGTCGATCGGGTCCTGCGGCGCGTTGCACGCCACCACTCCGGCTGCGAAAACCAGCGCGGTTGCAAGGGGAGCCGGCCACCGGGCGGGGCGTCGACGGGTCATGCCAGGCCGGGCCCGGTGGGATGATGGCTCTTTGCTAACCAACTGAAGACTGCCACAATGCTAAGGCGCTCGACCCACGGCGTAGACGTTGGTCGGCGACGTGCCCCACACACCGCGAAGATGGAGCGGCGCAGGCAAGGTCGAGATCGGCATCATTGTCCACGAGCTTCCGTCGTAGTGCAGGATCGACTGTGAACCGACGACGAATACCGACTTGCCCGAGGTTCCCCAAACGGCGCGCAACTCCGTATAGGCCCCACTTTGCTGTTGCGACCAGGTGGTGCCGTCATAATGCAGGATTATTCCGCCAAGGCCGACTGCGAAAACATCACTGGCCGAGGCTCCCCAGATTCCGTAAAGGGGCTGCGTAGTGCCGCTCGCTTGCTGCTGCCAGGTGCTTCCGTCAAAATGCGCAATCGTGCCGCTGTCACCGACGGCGAAAATCGAGGAGGATGCGCCCGATCCGATCCCCCACACGCCGTGAAGATTTCTCGTCGTCCCGCTCGCGGCCGCCCTCCAGGCCGTACCATCGTATTGGACGATCAATCCGCTATCGCCAACGGCGGTGGCCCAGGTCGGAGAGCCGCTCCAGATTCCGTTGATGTAAGCGAGTCCGCAGTACACAGACCCCGGACAGCCGTGGGGGTACATTTGGGTCCACGATGTTCCGTCGAAGTGCGATATCGATCCGGCATTCCAGAACATGTAGGCGTTGTTTCTGACCACGAAGATGTCGGACGGCGAGCTTCCGGCAACGCTCACGGACTCGTCAAACCAGGATCCTGGGCAAGGGTTGTAAGGGTTGTCAGTGACGGTCCACGTGGTGCCGTTGTATTGCACCCACTGACTCGCTTCGCACTGCGATCCCACCGCGATAATCATTGATGGAGAGGTGCCCCAGATCGCGTTGAGTGATACGGGCGCCGAATCCGGCGCCTGGAATTCGATCTTCCAACTTGCGCCATCGTAGTGGAAAATGGTGGGCCGACCAAGAATTCCGGTCGCGTAGAAGACGGCAGTCGCACTAGCTTTTCCGCCGCCCCCGTTTCCAACCGACGCTTCCACCCGCTCTAGGCCCGCCTTGCCGCCGAGTGTCAAACTGACGGCGGCCCGACCCATTGCGTCGGTGACGGCCGACGCGGCCGAGAGGGTGCCTCCTCCCGCTGCTACGCGCCAGTCGACTGTCGCACCCGGCAGCGGCGTCCCGCTCTCCGAGGTCACGACAACCGAAAGGGGAATCGGAAGTGTGGTACCCAGCCATCCCGACTGCTTGTCGCCGGCGGCAACCGCAAGGGTTGGCGCGGGCGGTCCGGAGCTGTCGCCACAGCCTGTTAAGGCAGCCACGAGAAGCGCGGTGCGTACGACGGTCAGCCGGATCATGACATTAGAGCTCTGCACGAACAATGCTACATCTGGGCGGCTTTCACTCCGCCGGTTGGACGCAAGAAACCCGGCTCTAGCGAGATGCGGATCGTCGTCTCCTTGCCTCCCTCTTTGACCGCATGAAAAGTGCTACTCGTCACCGGCGGAGGGTTATCGTTCAATAGCTCATGCCCAAGAAATTCCGCCAGGCTCCGTCCAACGTCCGGTCGCGCGAAGACTCGCTTTTCAGCGCCCGGGAAACAGCCCAGCCTCTGGCCGCGCGGATGCGCCCGCGAACTCTGGAGGAATTTGTCGGCCAGGAGCATCTCCTCGCCCCGGGTAAAGCGCTGCGATCCGCCATCGAGACCGGCAACATCAAGTCCATGGTCTTCTGGGGGCCGCCGGGATCCGGCAAGACCACCCTCGGCAGACTCATCGCCCAGTACACAGACCGCGAGTTCGTCCCCTTCTCGGCCGTCACCGAAGGGATTCCCAGGGTCCGTGAGGTCGTAGATGAAGCGAGCGATCGGCTACAGCTGGGACGCCAGACGATTCTCTTCGTCGACGAGATCCATCGCTTCAACAAGGCGCAGCAGGACGCATTCCT
>DASXGU010000221.1:0-5209 GCA_036488915.1 Gemmatimonadaceae bacterium
CGATGTGGCGGGCTACGTCGGTGGCCACGCTACCACACGATACGGTTGTTCGGGCGAGGTCCAGTATCTCTATGTCGCGCCGCAGTTCCGGCGGCACGGTGTGGCGCGACGCCTGCTCCAGCTCGTGGCGCGATGGTTCCAAGACCAGGACATCCACCGCGTATGTGTCAATGCGGATTTGGAGAGCGCCGGCGCCGTCTCATTCTACACAGCCGAGGGGGCCATACCGCTGAATAAGCATTGGTACGTCTGGGACGATATCGACACCCTGGTAGACCGTTAGCCGGGACGGGAAATCGTTGTTGCCGGTACGCAACGACTTAACCAAGTCAGCGTCACTTATCGGAAAATGCGCCACTCTCTGCTCATCATCGCAGCCAGCATGACGCTGGGCGCCGAGTCAAGCTCGGCGCAAGGATTCTTTCGGCGGGCGGAGGTCGACTCGCTAGGGGAGGTGCGCATTACCCTCGCCGACAAGCGCATCATCCGTCCGCCGAAAGAATCGACTCAGGCGGGTGTCGAGCAACTCGCCCTGTCTGCTGACCATCGGGTCGTCGGCTGGGTAGTTCTCTATCCAAACTGCTGCACTTCCTATCCCATTCCGCTCAAGCTCGTGTTGCTACGAGCCGGCGGGCGCCGCACAGTCATCAGCGACGGGCTGCCGGTTTGGCAATGGGCTTTTTCCCCCGACGGCGGGAGCGTCGTCATCCGGCAAGCACCGGTTCACGGCGATGCGCCAGTGTCTTACGAGCGGCGTGACATTCGGAGCGGTCGCGTGATCGCCAGCACCATCACTGACTCCACCACGGCGCTCCCTGGGTGGGCACGCCCTGTCGTCGCAAAGCCGACGGCCTCGACGCCGCAAGGCTCCGGATCGATTCGCCACTGATTACGGTAGTGCGCACATGGGCCTCCTGGCGATATGCGGCTGGTTGCGGGCAGACATTCGCTCTGGACACCCGGCACACTATGCACCTATTTCTCAACGTACCCTCTACGCGCGGCATCCATGGAATCGAAAAACGGAAAAATATGCTACATCGAAATCCCAGCCAGCGACGTCTCGCGCTCCGCCCGTTTCTATGAGATGACGTTCGGCTGGAATGCCAGAACGCGGGGCGATGGTGCGACGGCGTTCGACGACACGACCGGTCAGGTTAGCGGCGCGTTCGTGGTCGGACGCCCGCCGTCGACCGTGGTCGGCGTGCTCTTCTACATCATGTGCGACGACATCAACGCCAGCATCAACGCCGTCTCGGCAAACGGCGGATCCATCGTCCAGAAAGTCGGCGCAGATCCCGGCGAATTGACCGCGCGCTTCCGGGACCCTGGCGGCAACATTATCGGCTTGTATCAGGAGCCGACCGGTCGTTGATGGCCGATCCCCGCTGATCTATCGTGCCCCAGTCACTCTTGGAGTGTTGTGCGGCCTCGTGTTTGGCGCGCTGTCCGTCGCCATGATGCTGCCGCTGGAGTTCCCCGATAAGCGGGCAGCACTGCTCGGCGCTTTCATCAACCGCTTCGCCATCGGCCTGCTGATCCCGCTCGTGCACTTGCCTCTCTCCCCACTCCTCACGGGTGTCGCGTTGGCGATTCTTCTCAGCCTGCCGGATGCGATCATCACCAAAGCTTTTGCGCCGATTATCGGGGTCGGCGCGGCCGGCGGCCTGGTGATTGGCTGGGTGGTGAGCCACTTCGCGGGTTGACATATGCCGATGCAGTTGAGGAGGTTGATGTCGGCTATTCAAAAGGGCTCACGCGCAGCACACCCTCGCACATGACCGCTCGAACGCAGTGGATTCGTGTCATGCTCCTCGCTGCGGTCTGTTATTCGGTGGCCGGTATAGTCACGGCGCTACTTGCACGCTACGCCCCGTCGACGCAGCTGCGCACCGCTTGTCGTCTCGCTGCGTGGATCGTCGGCCTCGCTATCTTCCTGGCCCAAATCGCCTGGGAGCGGCTGCGGCTTCGCAGTGCCGTTCTACCAGCGGCGCTTCATGCCGCGATTGCCGTTGCGCTCGGCGCGGTCGCTCTTGCCGCGGTGGGCCCAGTGCGTAGCCACTGGGGGGAAGCCGACTTTTGGCGAGTCTCAGCTCTGTCGCTGCCCCTCTGGCCGATAGTGCTGGGGGTGCCCGCATTTGTGGCGGCTCTTGTCGTGGGGCGAATTCTGCGTCCACATCCTCTACCTGCCGATGGGTGACCGCGGGTTGTCGGATCAGCTGCGGTGACGAGAGTTGAGCGGAGAACGGCCCCGCCTCCCCGGGGCGCGGAAAAGCAGCTCACCCGCTTCATAGAGAAGTTCGAGCCCGCGCACCAAAAGTTGATTCGGTCGGTGCGGCGGGTCAGCCTTTGCTTCATCCACGGCGCGCGGCTGCCCGACCCGGAGAAAGTTCTTCTCGGGTCCGGCAAGCAGACCCGCTTCGTCCGCCTCGAATCGGCGGCCGTTCTAAGTCGGCCGCAGGTGCAGACGCTTCTCCAGTCCGCCGTCGCCCAAGCCAGGGTACCATTCCCGGCAAGCGGTTCGGGCGGACTGGTCATTCGATCCGTGTCGACAAAGCAGCGCCCGCGTCGCCACAAGGGGACAGGCGGTCTGTCGAGTAAGAAGCGATGATCGAGCAAGACGAAAGACGAACCATGGTAATGGTACTGATCGTGCTCGGACTACTCTTCGGACCATTGTCCTAACGATAGTTACACTTCGGGGCGCGACGAAGTCGCGGCGTCGGCGCTCTCACCGAGGCAGGACGTTCATGGCTGAGAAGAGAACCTCAAAGAAGGTCGCAGACAGATCCGTCAAGTCCGCAACACCTGTCGACGAACCGGCGAGGGGATTCACCGACGAAGAGCGGGCGGCGATGCGCGAGCGCGTCGCGGAGCTCAAAGCCGTGCGCCGCGGCAAGAAGGCAGGCAAGCAGGACAAGGAGGAAGATGAGCGCGCAGTGCTCGACAAAATCGCTGCGATGGCGCCAGCCGATCGCGCCATGGCTGAGCGGATCCACGCGATCGTAAAAGCCAGCGCGCCGGGGCTGTCACCCAAACTCTGGTACGGGATGCCCGCCTATGCCCGGGACGGAAGCGTAGTGTGCTTCTTCCAGGATGCGCGGAAATTCAAAGTCAGGTACGCGACTCTGGGTTTCAGCGACAAGGCGATGCTCGACGACGGCAACATGTGGCCGAACGCTTTCGCGCTGAAGGAGCTTACCGCCGCCGAAGAGGCGAGGATCGCGACACTGCTCAAAAAAGCCAATTCGTGAAAGATGATCGCGCCAGCCGAACCGCTCAGTTCGTAACGCTCGGCCGGGCGATGGCCAATGCGGGCCTTTCGCACATCTCGGGCTTCAGCGATCCGACTGCGAGTGTGTTTCTAAGCGAGAAGGGAAAGAAAAGTGTCGCCAAGGCCGAGCGGGCTTTCCAGCAGGGAACGCGGCGTATGTCGGTCGAGATGGCGCGCGTCATGGCCGACACCATGGCTCTTCGCACGGTCGCGATCGACGCCGCGGTTCGCGAGGCGATCGCCCACGGGGCGACGCAGCTCGTCATCGTCGGCGCTGGTTACGACGGGCGCGCCTGGCGGATGCCCGAGCTCGGAGGCGTGAAGGTCTTCGAAGTCGATCATCCCGCAACGCAGCGTGAGAAGCGCGCCCGAGTAGCCCAGCTGCCGCCGGCGAGAGTCACCTTTGTGTCGACGAAATTCGAGAACGAGTCGCTGGATACAGTTCTGGAAAAAGCCGGACACGATCGCACTTCGCCGACGTGCTGGATATGGGAGGGCGTGGTGATGTACCTGCCTCGTGAGGTGATGCTCGCCACGCTCGCCAGCATCGCCAGGCGCAGCGCGCCCGGCTCGACGCTTATCGTGAACTACCACACGATTCATCGCCAACTACTGTCGCGGCTGATGTTCTGGTTGATCGGTGAGCCACAGGTCAGCGCCTGGAGTCCGGACGAGATGGCTGCCGATCTGCGATCGGCGGGCTTCATCGTCCGCGAAGACTCCGGCATGGTCGACTGGAACCAGCGCTTCGCGCAAGGTCAGGCGAAGAGCGAGCGCACGTACTACATGCGAATCGCGGTCGCGGGCATTTAATCGACGGCGCTCTAGCGCACCTTCCCCCGCGCCGCGACCTTCCAGCTCCCTTCCACCCGTCCGCTGCGCCCGTACCAGACCTCGTCGTGCAGGTTTACAGTGGGGCAGACGTGACTCGGGACCAGCCAGACCTTTTCGCCGATTTTGGCGGGCCCGGGAATTTCCACGTAGCCATGCTCCTCGTTCAGCTTCTTCAGCGTCCACGGCCGCTCGATGAAGTGGCCGTAAGTGCCGGAGCCGACGGTCTGATCGCTCGACAGAGTCTTGGACCCGGCGTCGATCACGCACTGGCCGGGCACGGAAGTGCTGACCACGGTGGTGAGGACCCGCAGCGCGCAATCCGCCTCGACGCACACGTTCTGCTCCATGCTGCTCGCATCGTAGAAGACATAGGTCCCGGGCCGGATCTCGGTCGTCTGCGGAATCAGCGGGGTCTTGGATGCGCCAGGCGTCGATCCGCCCGAAACGATCTTCGCCTCGAAACCCGCCGCGGCCAGCGCATCGAGCACGGAGTCTATCTTGACGCACGCGGCTCGGAAGCCGGCCTCGTCGAGCCACGACGGCCAATAGAAGATTCCCAGGAAGTCGGTGCAGGCCTTCGCGACCGCGACGGCCTGCTCCGGCGTCTGGACGCCAGTTCGACCGACGCCGACATCGACTTCGACGAGCGTCTCGATTCCCTTCAGGCCGCGGGCGACTTCCGCGGAATCGACGGCGACCTTCACGCGGCGCGTTTTTGCCAAAGCGTGCAACCGCGGCAGCTTCGCCTTCACCAACGGGTAGGCGACGAGCACGTCGTCCCCCGGCAGCACCTCGGCCTCGCCCACCTTGGCGACGGTGATGCCGATCGCGCCGGCGTCGAGCTGCATCTGGGCGATCTCGCGGATCTTGTGGGTCTTCACGTGCGGGCGAAGATCGACGCCCCACTCGCGACACCGCTCCTGCATCTCGCGGATGTTGCGCTCGAGAACGTCGAGATCGACGTACAGCGCCGGCGTGTCGAGATCGACAGCGTTCACTGTCTCGCCTTTTTGGCGATGCACTCGATCTCGACGGCGATGCCGCCCGGCAGCGCGCCCGCCTGGATGGTGGTGCGCGCGGGGAAGGGCGCCGAGAAGAAGG
>DASXGU010000239.1:0-20225 GCA_036488915.1 Gemmatimonadaceae bacterium
CTCGGCTGAGATGCTGAGCCCCGGCCGCTGCGCGTTCGACCAGCCCGCCGATCCAACGATCGCCGGAAAGCTCCGTCCACGCCGGTAGAACGTGGACAAGTGCTGGAGGATGGTGTCTGGCGTAGTCGAATAGGCGATTCCTTGAAGCTCTCCGCCAATGGATGCGACCGTGTAGTTGCGAAATCGCGGCCTCGTGAATGTGGTCATCAGCGACACGATTCGCTCGCGCTCGGCGAGCCCGAAAGTCGGGCCGGTGGGCTGGTTTACGAATCTGAAGTTACCGTTGGAGTAGTTCTGGGAGACGTAGAGATCGACGAGCGGAAGCCCGAAGCCGGCGTAGCGGTACCACAGCCACGCGGAATTCTCCGCCCATCGTGGATTGTGAAGGAGCTCGAGGGTGTAGGCGTGGCGAGCGATGATGTCGGCGCCGGTAGTCTCCAGCCCGTACGAGGTACCATCGGTCGTGCTGCCCTCGAACGTCGGAATCCAGTATCTCGGCAGAAGCGAGAGCCACGGTGAGTAGTCGGTGGCGCGCGAAGTATCGGAGCTGCCGAGAGGCGGCAATCCTGGCACCGCCGCGAGGCAGTTGGTGCAGCCGGCGCGCGCACTCGTGCGCGTGCTGTCGGCGGTGACCAGCGTGAGCGATGCGATCGGCGAAACGCCAACGTGGAATCCGTCGGCCTTGAAGAGAAGTGTGGCGAGACGCGTCTGATCGGGAGACAGCTCCGGATCGAAGAGCCCGGTGGCGACATTGCTGATCCGGGAGATCGTCGGTACGAAAGTCGTGACGTCCGCGACGTAAACCTGTGGCGACCCCGTGCGCTCCGAGGAGAAATACAGACGCCGCCCGTCGGGCGACCAGCTCGGGCTGGTGTTGATCGCCCGCGTCGCGCCGAACGTATCGATCACCTTGCCGGTCGTGTCGAGAACTACGATCTCCGATCTCCCGCTGCTCTGTCTGACGGCGGCGACCCGCGACCCGTCTGGTGACCAGCGCGGATCGGCCCACTGCACATCGAGGGTGGCGACGGTCAGGGCCTTGAGCGTCCGCGGGTCCCGAGTGAGCGTGACCAGCCTGGTGGTGGCGGCCTCATCCTGAACGGCGACGATCAATCCGTCCGCGCGCACATCTGGCACGGTGAGCCGGGCGCCCACGGTGAGCCGAGTCTCCGAACCGTTCTTCGCGACGTACAAGTCATTGCGGATGTGATAGGGCCCCAGGAACTCCGGCTGAGAGTAGAGCAGGCTGCCGTCGGGCATTCGCACGTTGGGACTGGTTCCGTTGCGGCGCCCCAGTCGCCTCTCGCGACCGGACATCGTCACCTCGTAGGCGGCGGGGACTTCTCGACCCTTGTCACCGGAATAGATGAGAGCAGTGTCGCCCAGCCAGCGCGGGAAGAGCGCGATGCGCCCTGCATTGGTGAGCTGGCGCCAGTCCGGGGGCAAATCGTTGACGCCGCGCATCTCCTTGACCAGCGAATCGCGCCATTGACGCCACGCCGTCTGGAACGACACGCCAAATGCGCTCCGAGACGTGGTGGTGAGAATGAAGGGGATTGGCGTCCGCGCGCCTTTCTCGACGAAGGCTCTGATGCTCGCCGGCCCGCGCGTGCGGGAGAGATAATCGAAGAGAAGCGAGCCGTAGATGTAGATCACCTCTCCGCCCGGGAATCGGGAGGTGCTCGGCGAAAGCTCCTGCAGCGTCGGGATCGCGTTGGCCAGCGCGGCGGCGCGCGCGGTCATCGAATGCTCCGAGCTTTCCAGGCGTCCGACGCCGGTGAGACGCGACTCGTAGTAAACGGCGAGACCCTCGAGCACCCAGCGGGGCTCGTACAAGTTCGGAAACAGCAGCGGGTTGCGACCGAAGATCGCCTGACCGAGCCGCCAGACTCCCCGCGTCCGATCGAGGTGAAAGATATGGGTCAGCTCGTGAGTGACGACCAGCGCGTTCCAGTCCTGGTAATCGCGCAGGCCCGAAGCGTCAGTCGGCGGCGTTGCATAAACGACGATTCGGTTGGACGGAAACGGCGTGGCGTATCCGTTCACGTAGTCGACGTTGTCTGACACGACGAGGTCGATTGTCCCGCGAGGAGGAACAAGCTCGGTCGAGAGCTGCGCATAGGCGCGCTCGGCGTTGACCGCGGCGCGACGCGCCTCTGCTTCGATCGACGGAGTGAAGTGGATCCGGAAATGTCGAGTCCGAATCGTCTGCCAATGCTCGTTGGGGGGAAGCTGGGCGCTCGCCGTCCGCGCCCCAAGGGTAAGGGCGACGGCGAGCACCAGCAGCTTCAGGGCTTTTGCGCCAAGGAAGCGAAGTAGGCTTCGAGCCCCTTCAGGATTCCCTGCGCGTAATTCTCCTGGTACTGGGGCGTTCTGAGCGCCGCTTCCTGGTCGGGCATGATGATGAACGCGCCCTCCGTCAGAATCGACGGCATCCAGGTTCCGCGCGCGACGGCGATGTTCTGGAATTTGTAACCCTTGTCCCGGAGACCCATCTCTCCCACGAGCTGCGATTGTGTGGCCGCGGCGAGCGGGATGGAGTGCGGCCAGAAATAGAGTGTCCAAGTTCCGTTGGTGACGAAGGGGTTCTCGCCATCTGGGGCGGCGTCGAGGTGAATCGACACGAAAGCATTTGCGTTGGCGCGGCGACCGATGATGGGTCGCAGCCCGAGATCGACTGGATCGGGAGTCGTGCGAGTCATCACCACGTTTGCGCCGCGCTCTATCAGAAGATCGCGCAGTCGCAGCCCGACCGGTAGGACTGCGTCGGCTTCGTAGAGCGCGGTCGGCCCGGTGGCGCCGGCCGGCGGGTGGCCGGGATCGACGGTGATGGTGAGTCCACGAAGCGGTGAAGCCGGATCGGCAATTCTCGGCGGCCGGCGCACCTTGAATCTGACTGCTCCGTTTTCCCACAGAGCGAGGTACCCATAGGGCGGGCGCTCGAGATTGATCGTATAGCGCACCCTGGTCGATTCAGGCGTCGAGCTGACGCTGTTCAGGTAGCCGTCCGACGGCTGCGGCATCATGGAGACCACCGGAGCCTGAGCAACTCCATAGAGGAGCAGCGAATAGGACCGGTCGGTTTCCTCGACCAGGATCGGCGGTGGCGGTCCGGTCATGGGTATCACCACATCCATCCCTTCGGCCGCCGGCTCGAGCCGAACTTCTCCCACTCGTCGCAGCGGCGGATTGGTGTCGCCCGCCAACATCGCCGGGCCAGCGGCTGCGGTGTCGCGGCCGAGCTCGCTGCGCAGCACCCACGCCTGCTGCTGGGGATCGAGCTCGATCCGCACGAACTCGAGGCTGCCGAGTTTTTCGTAGCCGGTCGCTTTCACGCGCGTGCCGGGAAACAGAAACCACTTGTAGACTTGTCCACTTTCGCGCGGCTCGGGCATCGCGATGGTGACTCGATCCGTGTCGTCAACCGTCGAAGACGGATTGCCCAGGGCCACATAAACCGATCCGTTGATGGGAACGACGGGGTCGACTGGTGTGGCCGGAGCCACGGCGTTCAGAGTGTCACCCGATTGGTTGCGGCGGCTTGTGTCGGACGCTGGCGGCAGGCGAACGGGAAGCACCAGACGCGCGGCCTGGACCTTGTTGGCGGCGGTAAGGACGTAGCGGGGCGCACTGTCCGGAGGGACTGGGAGCCATCCCATGAACGCGCCATTGGGCCACACGGGAACGGCGACGCCATTGATGCTGAGCGCCGCGTCGCCACTCCCCACGCTCCCGAAAATGAAGTTCGAATCGCGGACGGCGAGGAGCTGTTCCGCTTTCGGGTAAACGACGTTGATGAGCAGCGGTCCACGGACTTCCGGGACCGGTGGCAGCTTCGGATTGGGAGCAGGAACGGCGGCCGGGGACAGGGGTGGTGTCGGCACCGGGATCGGACCGGTGACCGGTGGCGTCGGCGCCGACCGGCATGAAGATGCCAGAATCGCCGCGCTACAGCACAAACCCCAGTGTTTCAAAGCGTTCATTGTCATTTTTCGGGTTGCACGTGCAGTCCTTCGCGAGTCCTTCTCATACGCATGGGTAGTGCCCTCGTTGTCGCCCATTCAGTATCTTTTCCCGCACCCCGGGAGCGTCCTTGCTCCCGTGACCGAACGACACGCTCCTTTAGAGCCTACAATTGATTGCAGATATTTTCGGGAATTCGAATGTCGGCCTGATAAGGCACGACAACCAGGATTCCTTTTTGATTGCGAATCTGGAGACCGGCGACATCGCGACGGTGAGCGCTCCCTCGCTCGTCTCCGTCCATACCGCTCCTTTCATACTGATCGTCGCTGACGGAGTCGGCGGCGCAGCATCGGGCGCCCTCGCCAGCTCCATCGCCACCGAAACGATCCTCGGCGAGCTCCATCGATGGTGGCACAAGGTGCCGAAGCGGACTCCCGAAACCATCGAGGCGGCGCTCAAGCGCAGCATCGACGTCGCCAACAGGGCAATCTTCCAGAAGGCAATGACGTCACCAGAGCACCACGGCATGGGTACCACCACGACCCTGGCCCTGGTGCTCGACGGCGAAGCCTACATCGCCCAGGTCGGCGACAGCCGCGCCTATCTGGTGCGCAAGGGCGCCGCGAAGCAGCTCACCAAGGATCAGTCCTTCGTGCAGCGACTCATCGACGCCGGTCGGATGACGGCGAAGGAAGCGGCGCAGAGCGAGCATCGCAACATCATTCTCCAGGCGCTCGGTCCCGAGGAGAAAGTCGTCACCGACTTCTATCGTGTGAAGCTCGAGAGCGGCGATTATCTGGTCCTCTGTAGTGACGGCCTCTCCAACCAGGTCTCGGCCGAAGAGATCGGGCGGATCACCCGGGGCGCCGGGCGGCCGGAAGACATCTGCAATGCGCTGATCGAAGAAGCGATGCATACCGGGGCACCGGACAACGTCACTGTAGTGGCGGCCAAAGTACGGGCCCCGGAAGACGAGTATCGGCGGAAGACGAACGGCGGCTAGGCAGCTTTGGCTGGGACCGTCTCGCCGGTGTGGGGCGCGGCACCAATCGGGTCGTCGCGCGACCACGGCGCGATGAATGGCAACAACAACAACGGTGGTATCGCCATCGCCACCGTGATCAGAAAGAACGAGGGCCAGCCGACGGCCTCGATGATCTTCCCGGCCGGCGCCACCAGGATGTCTCTGCTGGCGGCCATCAGACTCGAAAGCAGAGCGAACTGAGTAGCGGTGAAGCGCTTGTTGCACATGCTCATCAGGTATGCGGTCATGACGCCGGTCACGAGGCCGAGGCCGAAGTTCTCCGTGATTACGGCCGTGACCATCAAGGCATGGCTCCGGCCTGACATCGAGAGCCCGTAGTAGGTCAGGTTGCTCAGACCCTGGAACACCACGAACATCCAGAGCGAGCGATTGATGCCGAACTTGCCGATCGCCGCCCCGGCAACGACGACGCCGACGATGGTGGCGATGACACCCGCTCCGAGAAACACGGCGCCGACCTCGCTCTGCGAGAATCCCGCCTGCAGCAGAAACGGCGTCGTCATGCTGCCGGCCAGACTGTCGGAATACTTGTAGACGACGATGAAGAGCAGAACCAGCAGAGCGCGCAGCACTCCGGCGCGCTGAAAGAAATCCGCGAACGGGAGCACCACCGCTTCACCGAGCGTTTTCGGCGGCGCGTCGCGGAGCACCGGCTCCGGCGCGATGAAGGTCGTGACGATCCCGACGATCATCAGGAGAGCAATCAGCACGTAAACGGTGTTCCACGACATCCTGTCGGCCAGAAAGAAGGCAAGCGCTCCGGTGGTGATCATCGCGACGCGGTAGCCCATGACGAATACGGCGGCGCCGGCGCCCATCTCCCGCGTCTCCAGCACGTCGGTCCGGTAGGCGTCCAGCGAGATGTCCTGCGAGGCGCTGAAGAACGCGATGGCGATCGCGTTGACGGCCAGCATCCGGAGTCCGGTGCGCGGGTCGTGCAGCGACATGGCGGCGATCACCAGCAGCAGCAGCACCTGGGTTATGAACACCCAGCCGCGGCGGCGGCCCAGGAACGGCGGCACGTAGCGGTCCATCACCGGCGCCCAGACGAACTTCAGCGAATACGGCAGCGTCACGAGGCTGAAGAAGCCGATGGTAGCGAGATCGACCTTCGACGTCGTCATCCACGCCTGCAGGGTCTTGCTGGTAAGATAGAACGGCAGGCCGGACGAAAATCCGAGCAGCAGCAGGACGGCCATCTTCGGCTGACCGAAGATTCTGAGCGGCGATGCATTCGTGGTGGTGTCGCTCATCGGCTTCTCCCCTTTTGTCGGTCTAGCCTGCGTTCTGCGCGCTCCTCAACCCGCTGCCGGCGGCAATCTCGCGCAGCAGCGTACGCGCGGCGGCGCGCTGCATCACGGCTTCCCCACCCCATGCGCAAAGAATGGGCGCGTCGCCCGGCAGATCGGCAGCAAGCCGGGGGTGGCTGAACAGGACCACCAGCTTGTCGCCGGAGCTCCCCGAGCCGAGTGCCCGGCGCAAGGCGTCCATCGCCTTGGACGAAAAGCCCGGTCTGCCCTTCCAGGCGCGAATGTCCCCGAACACGGCGACGACGGTCGCACCGGTTGCAATTGCATCGCCTTCCTCGGTCACCAGCTCAATGCCCCCGCTGGCCAGCGTCGAAACCAGCGGATCCCGCGATGGAGCGGGGTACGGACCTCCGACGTCGTCGTCGACGATCACGAATTTCCACGGCTGCCGCAGCTCCGGCATTCTCCCGCGTACGAGGTGCACGACCTGCTCGGCGAGCTGCGTCGACCAGCCGCTCTCGTCGCGCGCCGGCCGGCTGCCGTCGCGTGAGAGGGCGGCCCACCTCGCCCAGCGGCGTCGCCGCTCTATCGACTGGTGGATCCTGTCGCCGTCCAGGCGCTTGTCGCCGATGGCCCGCTCGACTGCCTGCTCGGATGCAGCCACGTTCGACGGGTAGAGAAGACAGTCGCAGCCGGCATCGAGAGCGCGCACAACCGCTTCCGACTCGCCGCCGGCGAGGACTCCTTCCATGATTAGCGCGTCGGTAACCACCAGACCGGTGAACTGGAGATCTTCGCGCAGTAGCTTCGTCAGAATCGGACGCGAGAGCGTCGCCGGCGCGCCGCTCGGGTCGAGCGCGGGAAATGCGACGTGCGCCGACATGACCGACGCGACGCCGCGCTCGATGGCGGCGCGAAACGGGACGAGATCGGTGTCACGAAGGGTTTCCGCACCGACGTCGACGCGCGGCAGCTCCTTGTGCGAATCGACCGTCGTCCGTCCGTGTCCAGGAAAATGCTTCGCGCAAGCGAGCGCGCCCTCGGCCTGGCAGGCGTCGATCCAGGCGCCGGCATATTCGCCGACTCGCTCGGGGTCCGCGCCGAACGAGCGCGTGCCGATGATTGGATTGTCGGGCTCGATGTCGAGGTCGCAGTCTGGCGCATAAATCCAGTTGATGCCGAGCTCCCGCGCTTCCCGCGCGGTCACGGCCGCGGCGCGGCGAATCGCCTGCACGTCCTGGAGCGATGCGATGGCGGCCAACGGTGGGAGCGCAGTCTGCCCGGCGAACTGCTGTCCGGCGCCCCGCTCGAGATCGGCCCCAATGAGCAGAGGCACCCGCGACTTAGAGTGAAGGTCTTCGGTGAGCACCGCGACATGTTCCGATGGTCCGCCGAACAGGATGAAACCACCCACCCCCAGCTTCAACGCTTCCTCGATTCCCGGGCGCGCTTCCTCGTAGCCGGTCGCCGGATCCCATCGAATTGCCGGATAAAAGAGCTCCGCTATGTCGCTCATGCCGGCGTGCGCTTGCCCAGCACGCGCGGGCCGCGCGCGCCGGTCGCCTTTGGAACGTTCCCCGGACGGCTGGTCACGTGCAGATAACCAAGCAATGCAAAGGCCACAGCCTCTTTGGCTTCGCCGTCAAAAAAAACGTCATCGAAGTGGCGGACGACCACCGGAGAGGCCGCGCGCTCGATGGCGGCAAAGAGTGCCGGATTTTTCGCGCCCCCGCCCGACACCAGTACTTCCCTGACCGGCTCGGCGATGAATCGGCGATAGGCATCGCCCACGCTTTGAGCGGTCAGCTCGACGGCGGTCGCGATGATGTCTTCGTCGCCGGCGCCGATCGTGCGCGCGGTGGCGATCAGCTTCTGCACGTAGTCCGAGTTGAAAAGCTCGCGGCCGGTCGATTTAGGCGGCGGCGAGCTGAAATAGGGATGCGCGAGCAGCTCCGACACGATGCGCATATCGGGTTTGCCAGCGAGCGCGAGTTTGCCGTCGACGTCGTACGGAAGATCGGGACGCACCGCGCGCACGACACCATCGATGACGGCTACACCGGGGCCGGTGTCGAAGGCGCGGACGCCCTCGATCGCCCCGTGTGGCGGGACGACGGTGATGTTGCCGATGCCCCCGAGGTTCTGGAGACCACGCCACTCCGAGGAAGAAGAGAACAGCATCGCGTCGGCCATCGGCACCAGCGGCGCGCCCTGACCACCGGCGGCGACATCGCGCACGCGAAAATCACTGATGACGTCGATGCCGGTTCGCTCGGCTATGACCGCTGCTTCGCCGGACTGCCAGGTGGAGTGTCCCGGCTCGTGCCAGATGGTCTGCCCATGTGACGCGATCGCAGCGATGTCCGATCTGGCCACGCCGGCATCAGCCATGACCGCGATTGCGGCGTCGGCGAGCCATCCTCCCAGATCGAAATTGAGGCGGCAGTACTCGGCTGGGGTACCCCCGCCGAGCGCCGACGCGAGCCGATCACGCTCGACGCCGGTGTAGGCGCGAGAAACGTAGCCGAGCAGGTCGACGTCGACGCGTCCATCAGATGCGTCGGTGAACCGGGCGACGGCGGCGCTGATGCCGTCGAGCGATGTGCCCGACATCAATCCGACAACGACGCCGGACGACATCTACGATTCCCTGATCGGTGGCGGCGGATCCTTCGTCACGCGCCTGACTACTCCCCCATTCTCGACGAGGAGCCGTTCCGCCTGCTCCTTCGATACGGAGCGCTTCTGCATCACGATGGCGACCTTGACGCTCTTGCCGGCCCGTTCCAGCAGATCGGTCGCCTCATCGCGCGAGACCCCGGTGACTTCCATGACGATGCGCTGGCTTCGATCTATCAGCTTGTTGTTTGTTGCTTTCAAATCGACCATCAAATTGCCGTAAGTCTTGCCGAGCCGGATCATCGCACCGGTGGTGATCATGTTGAGCACCAGCTTGGTGGCGGTGCCCGCTTTCATGCGCGTCGAGCCGGTAACGACTTCGGGCCCGACGATCGGCAGCATCGTGACGTCCACTTTGGCGATGAGATCAGCGGGCGGGGGTGAGCACGCAACGATTCCGGTCATGGCGCCAAGCCTGGATGCGCGCTCGAGCGCGGCGCGCACGTAAGGTGTCGTCCCGGAGGCGGCGATGCCGATGACGAAGTCCTTGGCGCCGACGCCATGCTCGTCCATTGCGGCGGCGCCGCTCTGAACCTTGTCTTCCGCTCCCTCCTGCGCGCGCGTGAGGGCCGGCAGTCCCCCGGCGATGATCCCCTGCACCATCTCGGGCTTGGTGCCGAATGTCGGTGGGCATTCACTGGCATCGAGCACGCCAAGCCGCCCGGAAGTTCCAGCCCCGATGTAGAACAACCGGCCGCCGCGGCGAAAGGTCGTCTCGGCCAGCTCGATCGCGCGCGCGATTTGCTCCCGCTGCGTAGCGACGGCATCGGGAACCCTGCGGTCTTCGGCGTTTATCAAGTCTACGATCTCGAGGGGGGATGCGAGATCTATCGAAGCGGTACGCGGGTTGCGGCGCTCCGTTTCGCGGGGGTCGAGCATCAATGCGTTGCCGAGCGGTGAGCCACGACGAAACTTACCCGACGCCTCGCGCGAATCGCAAGACGAATTGGAGCGACATGATGAGACGTATTTCTCTGATGTTATTCATGCTGACGGTGAGCGCGGGATCGTTGGCTGCGCAGCGGTCTCGGGTGTACCGCACCGGCGATCCCGACATCTGGGTGAGCGGCGGAGTGGCCGGCTTTACAAGCACCGGAGTCAACGACGGGGCAACCGCCAGCACCTGGGATTTCGGCAACTCCACCAACTGGCAGTATCGCGCCTCGCTCGAGAAGAGCATGAGCGGCGGATCGTCCTATGGGCTTTCCGGCACTTACGCGCGCGTGCCTTTCGTGTATTCGTCGGATCTGGTCACACCAGTTCAGGCAGGTGTGACGGGAACGCGCTGCGGATCCTGCGACGCGCACCTCGCCATGACCACTCTGCTGGCGACGTTTCACGCGGGCGGAGGACTCGGCTTCCACCAGGTCATCGAGCTCAATGGGGGAATCGTCGCCTACGACAACCTGAAGCGCGATTCCGACGGAGCGAAGCTCGCCGGTGGCGGCAACATCGATCCACTCTTCTCGATCGGCTATGGAGTGGGCTACGCGTTCAGCGATCGCACCCAGGTCGATTTCGTGCCCGATTACGCGATAGCCATTCACGAGCGCAGCGGCCTGTCCAACGGAGTGAGCAACACCAACAGCATGCGCTCACTGCGGCTCTCGTTCAGAATGGGCTTCGGCGGTGGCACGGCTCGCAGATAGCTGACGCGTGGGTGGGATGTGCATAGAATTCACCTGGCCACCCACCGGAGAGCACCTCTGAAGCACGCACTGATAGCGGGCTCAACCGCAGTCGCGCTGGGTATTTTGGCTGCGGCCGCGCCGCGCCAACGCGCCGGCGATCCTGCCATTCCGGAACGAATTCCGGCAGTCTTCCCCGCCGGCTGGCGCTATCCGGCCGGCGGCCACGGAGTTTTCGAACAGCACGCGATCGTTGCCAGCGACAACGTTCTGGCGGCCCAGGCCGGTGTCGAAGTGATGAAAGAAGGCGGAAACGCGGTCGATGCCGCCGTCGCCACGGGCTTCGCATTGGCGGTGGCGTACCCCGAAGCCGGCAATCTGGGCGGCGGCGGCTACATGGTGATTCGCATGGCCGATGGACGCACCGCTGCGATCGATTACCGCGAGATTGCGCCTCTGGCTGCGACGCGGGACATGTACGTCGGGGCAGACGGCAAGCTCACCGGAGAAAGCGTGATCGGGCCGAAAGCGTCGGGCGTTCCCGGCTCGGTCGCTGGAATGCTCGAGGCTCACCGGAAGTTCGGCGTTCTCCCGTTGGCGCGGGTGTTGGCGCCCGCGCTGCGTCTCGCCGGCGGATTCGTCGTCGACTCGGCGATGTTCCGCTCACTGAAGGGCGAGACATACCGTATCACGGGCTTCGCCGGCAAATCCGTGTTCCTTCCCAACGGTGCGCCTCCGGCGGTGGGGTCGCGCCTGGTCCAGCCGCAGCTGGCGCACACCATCAGGCTCATAGCCGACTCGGGCGCCGCCGTTTTTTATCGCGGGAGCATCGCCGACTCCATCGCCACCGAAATGAAAAGAGTCGGCGGGCTCATCACGAAAGAAGATCTTGCTCGTTACAAGCCGATCTGGCGTACGCCGATTCAGAGCAGCTATCGGGGTTACTCGTTCATCGCCATGCCGCCGTCATCGTCGGGTGGCGCGACGGTCACCGAGATTCTCAACATCCTCGAGGCTTACGGAAAGCCGGCGCGCTTCGGCAGCGTCGAGGAGATACATGCGCTGGCGTCCGCGTCGCAGCGCGCTTTCGTCGATCGCAATTCGAAGCTCGGCGATCCCGCATTCGTGACGGTGCCCCTCAGCACTCTGACGAGCAAGGCGTACGCGAAAACCGTCGCCCGAACCATCTCGCGCGAGCACGCCGATCCCACGAACCGGCTGGCGTCAGGAATTCGTGAAGGATCCGAGACGACCCACTACTCCGTCGTCGACCGTTTCGGGAATGCAGTCGCGACCACGACTACGCTGAACGATCTGTACGGCTCGGGAGTCTACGTCGGAGGCGCCGGCTTCTTCCTCAACGACGAGATGGACGACTTCACCTCCAAGGTCGGCGTGCCGAACATGTTCGGCCTCATCCAGGGGGAGGCCAACGCCATCGCGCCCGGCAAGCGCATGCTGAGCGCGATGTCACCGACTATCGTTCTCGACCCAGGCGGCGCGCTTCTCCTGGTCACCGGCGCGCGGGGCGGCCCCCGCATCATCTCGGCGACGTCGCAGATAATTCTCAACATCATCGACCACCGGATGTCGCTGTCGGATGCGGTGAGCGCGCCGCGGATCCACCATCAGGCGCTGCCCGATTCCATACGCGCCGAGAAATCCGGCTTCGAGCCATCGGTGCTCGATGCGCTGCGGCGCATGGGCCACGACGTTTTCGAAGGTGGCTCTGTCGCCTCGTCGGCGTCGATCATGCGAGTGCGCGGCGGCTACGAGGGGATGGGCGATCCGCGCACGGCCGGCGGCGGCGCCGTCGGTTACTGATGTCGATCACAGGCAAAAAAAATCCGGCGTGATCGCTCACGCCGGATCATTACCGCGGGCTCCTCAGATGTTGACCTGAGTCGACGAGTTGAGCGTAGCGGTAATACGTCCACCTGAGCCGACGCATCCTTCGTAATTCGCCGTCGCGGCCGCGGCGCCGGCACCAGCGGCGCCACCGACGGCGGCTCCGATGACCGTAGCCTTGGTGCTATGGCCGAGGATCTGTCCGGCGATAGCGCCGATCGCCGCGCCGCCGACGACCTTCTGGACATCCTTGCCCTTCGGCTGATTCTTGACCTTGTCGACCTGCGCATAGCTCGTCGTCGCGCTGACCGGGTAGGTGTGTCCGCCGAAGTTGACCGACACGACGCGAAAGCCCATCACGACGTTGTCATTGGCGTTCTCGCTGCGCTTCAGCTCGGTGATTTCGACCGTCGCAGTTGCGCCGGCGGGAATAACCGCGCCGTTGGAGCCGACCACAGCGTTGCTGACGCTGGCGTTGAAGCGATCGCCGACATGATTGGTGTTGGTGCAAACCCTCGATCCCGACGCGAGGTTGAGCGTCGCGCCGGCGGGAATCGTCCCGACTCTCGCGGCGGTGCCGCCGGGCGTCCGGGTCACCGTGTTACCGCTCGACGTCACCGAAGTAGTCGGTGTGCGCGTAGTGGTCGTCGGTGTCCGCGATGTGGTAGTCGTGCGGGTCGTCGTGGTCCGCGTCGTTCCCGACTTCGTGGCGCCGGTTGCCGGTGTCACCGTGCTCGGTGTCGCCGAAGCCGGCACGTCGGTCAGCGCGGGCTGCGCGGCGGAATCGCCGTTGGCGAGCTGAATGTCCTTGTTGAGAGCCGAGTCCGCCGTCGCGTTGTTGTCGGTTTTGGCGCACGCGCCAGCGAGAAACGCGAACGAGAGTGCGAGCGACGCACCTAACCGCGGAATATATTGCACCATTAGCCTCCTCCATCTGTGGTGAGCACTGGTCTTACCCAAGCTCATGAATAAAAGTGGACGGCAATCCACATGCCAAATATGAAGAACCTTCGGATCGCTGCGCCATACTACAAACCGTATTGGATTCCGTTCACGACTGGCTTGCTGATCGTGCTGGCGTCGTCGGCGATCACGAGTGTCATTCCCTGGCTTCTCCGACGCGCCATCGATGCGATTGGCAACGGCGCGCCGTTGCGCGTCGTCTGGCAGGTCAGTGGACTGATCGTGCTCGCCGCGATCGTCGGCGGCGGCTTCCGATACGGCATGCGCGAGCTGATGAACGGCGTCAGCCGCTGGATCGAGTACGATCTGCGCAACGATCTTTTCACACATCTGGAGACGCTCGACGCGGCGTACTTTGCACAGACGCGTACCGGCGACATAATGGCGCGGCTCACCAACGACCTTAGCGCGGTCCGGATGGCTGTGGGGCCGGCGGTGATGTACCTGGCCAATACCATCAGCGGCGGGCTTTTCGCGCTCTACTTCATGCTGCGCATCGACGTCAAGCTGACGCTGCTGGCGCTGCTGCCGCTCATTTTCCTGCCGCTCCTCACCATCAGGATGGGCAAGGCGATCCACGATCGCTTCGAGGCAGTGCAGGAGCACTTCTCTACCCTCACGACGCGGGCCCAGGAAAATCTCACCGGAGCGCGGATCGTCCGCGCGTACCGTCAGGAGACGGCGGAGATCGAAAGGTTCAGGGCAATCAACGAGCAATACCTCGCGCTCAACATGTCGCTGGTGCGCTTGTGGGGAACCCTCAACCCGCTGTTCGCCTTTTTCGGCGGGCTCGGTGCCGTCATCGTGCTGGGTGCCGGCGGGGTGCTGGCAATCAGGGGCACGATCTCGATCGGTGCGTTCGTCGCCTTCGGGATGTACCTCACCATGCTGACCTGGCCGATGATCGCGCTGGGGTGGGTCGTGAATCTGTTCCAGCGCGGCGACGCATCCATGGGCCGTCTCGCCGAAATCTTCGACGTCAAGCCTTCGATCGTCGGAGTCGAGCCGCGGCTGCATCTGCCGCCCAGTCGCTCGGGGCGCACCATCGAGTTTCGAAACGTCGGCTTCCACTATCCGGCCGGGAACGGGGAGCCTCGCTGGGTCCTGCGCAACGTCAGCTTCACGGTGCCGAGCGGATCGACGTTCGGCGTGGTCGGAGCGACGGGGAGTGGCAAGAGCGCGCTGATCGATCTCATTCCGCGAATGTTCGATCCCCAGGAAGGCGAGATCCTCATCGACGGCGTTCCGACGCGCAACGTCGCGCCGGAGGAGCTTCGCGAGGAGATAGGATTCGTTCCCCAGGAGAGTCTCCTCTTCAGCGACACCATCGGCTCGAACCTGTCGTACGGTTCCGGTGGCCTGACCCAGACCGGCGAATGGGCCGCCGGCGTTGCGCAGCTCGATCAGACGATCGAAGAGTTTCCCGGGGGCTACGAGACGATCCTCGGCGAGCGGGGGATCAATCTGTCGGGGGGTCAGAAGCAGCGCGCGTCGCTGGCGCGGGCGCTGGCCAGGAAGCCGAGCATCGTTCTTCTAGACGACGCCCTCTCCGCCGTCGACACCCATACCGAGGCGGAGATTCTGCGCGCGCTGCGCGAGGCCCTTTCCGGACGCACGGCGCTGATCGCTTCGCACCGCATTAGCGCCATTCGCGACGCGTCGTGGATCATCGTGCTGGAGAAGGGCCGGGTGGTCGAGCAGGGACGCCACGCCGAGCTGATGTCGCTCCAGGGCCGCTACTGGTCGCTCCTGCGGCGTCAGCAGCTGCTGGACGCGGTCGAGTCGGATGCATTGGCAACGGATGAGGCGGCGAGTACAATATGAGCATGATTGACCGGCTCGATCCCGCCGCACTGCAGAAGCGGGTCCGAGCTCTCGAATCCCAGGCGAAAGAAGCACAGCGCACGATCGACGAGCTCAAGGCAAGGGATTCGCTGAAGACACAATTCCTGTCCAACATCTCCCACGACCTGCGGACGCCGCTGGCCGCGATCATCACGCACGCCGAGATACTGCGCGAGGGAATGCTCGGCGAGCTGACCCAGAAGCAGCGCGATAGCGTCTCCGGGATCGTCAACGGCGGCCAGCAGCTGCTCGACATGGTCGATGAGATTCTGACCTATGTGCGGAGCGCCAGCGACCAGGTCAATCTGGTGAAGACCGAGTTCGACATCACCGAAGTGGTCGATCAGGTGAGGGTGCTCAATCAGGCGCTGGCGGCCAAGAAACATCTCACCATCGAGCGCCTCAACGGCGATGATCTGCCAATGGTTTACGCCGACAGAGACAAGGTCAAGCACGTGCTCGGCAACCTGATCGGCAACGCCATAAAATTCACCGGGGACGGCGGCCGGATCTGGATCTCGTTCTCGAGGCGCGGCAAAAACGGCAGCGAGCTGCTGGTCGAAGTCGGCGACACCGGCCGCGGCATCGCTCCCGATCACTACGAGCTCGTGTTCCGCGAGTTCGCGCAGGTCGACGCATCGCCGTCACGGCCCCACCACGGAACGGGACTCGGGCTGGCAATAGCGCGCAAGCTCGTCGAGCTGCACTCGGGAAAGATCTGGGTCGAGAGCGAGCTCGGCAAAGGCAGTCGATTCTTTTTCACGCTCCCGCTCAACCCGATTCGCGACTAGTGGCGAAGCGGCGAATCCTCATCGTGGAGGATAGTCAACTCGTGATCGACGCTTTCAAGGTGCTGTTCGCCGACGCGGGCTACGATGTCGACACCGCGACGACCGTCGCGCAGGCAATCCGGCACGCCGCGGACCGGCGACCCGACGTGATGTTGCTCGATCTCTCGCTTCCCGATGGCCACGGCCTCGAGGTGGTAGAGGCGCTGCGCGAGCGGGGCAAGCTGCCGCGCGCGACCATCGCCATGACGGGTTACGGCGACGCGCAGGCACGACAGGGGTGCCTCGAGGCGGGGTGCGCGGACGTGCTGGTGAAACCCGTCCCCATAGCCGAGCTGCTACGCCAGATAGAGCGCCACCTGGCATAACGGAGCGCCGCGCGCGGCCGCGCGCCGGCCCGTTTCTGCGCTGGTACTATCGCACCAAGTACCGGGCGTTCGCGCGCGAGAAACGGCCGCGGCCGCCGCAGCGCGGACTGATCATGCTGCAGATCGACGCCCTCGCGTACTCCGACCTGCGGCGCGCGCTCGAGCTCGGATTGTGCCCGACCATTTCGCGCCTGTTGCGCGAAGGATTCGCGCTGAGGAGATGGTTCTGCGGCCTGCCTTCGGCCACGCCCTATTGCCAGGCCGGGATGTTCCACGGCGAGAACGCCGGCATCCCCGCGTTTCGTTTCTACGACAAATCCGCACGCCGGGTGATCACCTGCAACGCGCCCCACGGAGTGCAATACATTCGCGACCGGATCCACTCGCCGGGAGCGCTGGCGGGCGGGTCGAGCTACGTCAACCTCCTCGACGGGGACGCGCAGACGGTGGCGTTCACCGTTGCCACGCGGGAGAAGATGTCCGTCTACCGGCGGCTTGGCGGAACGCGCATGGCGCTCCTGATGCTGCTCCATCCGATCCGAATGGCTCGCATGGTCCTGCAGGGGGCATTCGAGTGGCTGCTCGAGGAGTGGGAGCGGACGCGGGGCGAGCTCGCCGGCCGGGTCACGCATTCGGAGGGAATATTCCCGTTCATCAGAATCCTCAGCAACGTCGTCGTCCGAGAGCTCCAGACCATGGCGATCCTCCTCGACGTGTATCTCGGCGTCCCCGTCATCTACAGCACCTTCATGCAGTACGACGAGCTGGCGCACCACTTCGGGCCATCGAGCAAGCAGGCGCTGGCGGATCTCCGTCGGACCGACGCGCGCATCGCCGAGATCTGGCGGATGGCGCAGCTGGCGGGAGGCCGGGGGTACGATCTGGTCATTCTCTCGGATCACGGAATGACGCCGGCGCTCAGCTACCGCGTGCAGTTCGGCGAGTCACTGGGGGCAACCGTGCAGCGGCTGCTCGACGAGGGACCGGTCGAGGACACGGCGCCGCCGCGGTCGCTAGCCAGTTTTGCGGAAGACACCGAGTACGCCGACATCGGGCCGGAAGTCGTGGAGGCGGTGGCACAGCTGACTCCGGCGCGTTTTGGGGTGCGTAGCGCGATGAGAAGATTCCGGGACTGGCTGCGCAGCAGGTATGGCCTGCGTGAGATCATCTTCCCTGAGAAGTACCGGGTCGACCGCACCAACGACGTCGTGGTGACCTACAGCTCCTGTCTGGCGCTCGTCTACTTCGCGGCCACCGAGCAGCGGCTCTCGCACGAGCAGATTCATGCCGATCGCCGCTGGTCAAGGTTGTACGAGCGACTGGTCGGCCATGAGGGAATCGGTCTCGTGGCGACGGTTTCCGAGGCTGGCATCGTGCTCGCCGGGAAAGGCGGGCGCGCGATTCTGCGCGATGGGCTGGTGCAGATCCTGGCCGGGAAGAATCCTCTCGAGAGATATGGAACGGAACCGTACGTGCTGCGAGCGGTCGAGTCGCTGGTACGTCAGCCGAACGCTGGAGACTGCGTTCTATTCGGCTCGTTCGACGGCTACGACATCATCTCCTTCGATGACCAGGTCGGCGCCCACGGCTCGGCGGGCGGCGATCAGGTCTATCCATTCCTCATCGCGCCGGAGAAGCTTGGTCTCGCCGGCGAGACCCTCGAGGACGCGCGCGACATTCACCGCACGATTCTCGCCCGCTACGCCGCCGCCAACGCGCCCGATGCACCGGCGTCGGCGGCTCGCCTGACGCCAATGGCTCCTGGAGCGGCGGTCAGGGCGTAGGCGTACCGTCCACGATGCTCTTGAACGCCGACGCCGAGATTTTCTCGGGCTCGAAGGGCTCGCCGGCGCGCTTCATCACTCCCCGCACCACCTGATCGATGGTCACCAGCGGCGCGTCGGCCTCCGCGCGCACATCGACTTCCCATTTTCCGCGGTCGGGGCCCTTGAGGGTGTGGCGATAGCGGGCGGTGAATACCGTGTGCCGGTGGACGATGATCTCGCGATCTTCTTCTTCGATGGGCAGGAACTCGTCGCCGGCGCTTTCACTGAGGGCTTCCGGCGGCTCGTCGGTCTGATGCAGATGATCGGGCTCGGGCGGCAGTGGGAGGGCGGCCACGACGGCGACTCCGGTCTCTACGCCCGACTGCCGCAGCGGCGGGAACAGTCGCACTTCGTCGACGGCCTGAAGGCCGATCCGTTCGGCGATGTCGCGCAGAAAGCGCTCGGTGGTCTCAATCACGCCGTTGCCCTCGAGCGCTGCGGCGCCTGGCCGGCCTTCCTCTCCGTGAGCTCGCGCTCGACGTACAGACGAAGAATGTGCATGAAGTCCTGGGCGTTGGTGACGACACCGAACGCCTGATGGGTTCCGCGATCCTTCAGCTTGCTGACGACGAATTCAGACGAATCGACGCAAATCGTCGGCAGCTCGCGCATCGAACCGTCTTTCCCGGTCACGAACGCCGGCAGCATGTTACCGGTGGCGATCGCGTGCAGAGCGGTGGCGATCAGAACCGCCATCGTCGCGCGGGTCGTGTGCCGCTTCATCGCGTCCTGCGCGGCCAGGGTGTCGGTGATCACCTCCGGCAACGGACCGTCGTCGCGAATGGAGCCGGTGAGCACGAAGGGCACACCCTTGAGCACGCAGGCGTGCATGATGCCGTCCTTGATGATGCCCTGCTCGACGGCGTTCGAGATCGATCCCGCCGCCCGCACCTTATTGATGGCTCGCATGTGGAGACCGTGTCCGCCCGTGGTGGCCTCGCCGGTGCGAGTCATGCCGAGCGTAGTCCCGAAGATCGACGCTTCGATGTCGTGGACTGCTACGGCGTTGCCGGCGAGCAGAGCCGACACGAAGCCATTCTCGATGAACCACGCCATGTCTGCCCGCGCCCGCGAATGCACCAGCGCGGGGCCCGTCACCCAGATCGGGTAGCCCCCGCGCTCGCGCTCGTCGACCAGGATCGACGCCATCAACGCGTAGTCGATCGGCTTTTCGCGCGAGACCTCGCTGCTCATGAACTTGAATTCGCCTTCCTCGTCGCCGAGGAAGGAAGCCGTGTGGACGTAGATGCCCTCGCTGCCATCCTCCTCGCTGCCGACGGCGACCATGTCGCCCTTTCTGAGCTTGCGACCCTCTCGGACCCAGAGATCGTCTTCGTCGAGAACGAGGGCGGAATCCATCCGCGGCTCTTTCGGCATCCGCCACGCGCCTTTCACCCGCACGTAGGTCGGAAGATTGGTGGTGGAAAAGAAGTTCTCCGGCAGCACGCCATCAGCCGGTGCTGGCACAAACCGGGCGTCGGGAGCATTGGCCAGCTCGGGAGAATTGAAATCAGGAGGCCTTAGGATCGTCACGCCATAAATCTACACGGAAGGGTCAACTGCTACCGCGAGACGCAGAACAAGTGCGGACTGCGGACTGCTGACTAACGGCTGCGAGGTGCGGACAAGACAGCCCTCAGAAGTTAGAGCAAGGCTACCGGGTCACGGTCGAGGGTGATGCGCAGCTGGGCGGCCGTCGGAACGTCGAAGCGCTCCATGAAGTAGCGGCTCACCCGCGTGAGCTCGCCGGGGTGGGCGGACTTGAGCAAAACGTGCCAGCGCCACCGGTTCTTGATCCGCTCTATCGGGCACGGCGCAGGGCCGACGACGGTCACTTCGTCGCCGGCGCGCGTCGTTATCAGCTCGCGAAGCCATTCTCCGGCATGGATCGCCAGCTTCGCAGTCAGCTCCTCGACGAGACCGCTCACCACGATGTTGGCGAGGCGGACGTTGGGAGGATACGGCGGATCAACCCTCCCGATCATCTCCTCACGCACGAACGAGGGGTAGTCGTGCGCG
>DASXGU010000243.1:0-2303 GCA_036488915.1 Gemmatimonadaceae bacterium
GCGAATTCGTCGAAGGGGTCGAACGGATGCGTCTTCAGCCCCGCAACGGTGGAGTTGAGCCCTCCGCCCGGGATCACCAGCAGCGGAAACCCGGACCCGGCCTCCTCGTAATGGATGCGGATATTGTCCTTTTCATAGAACGGCATAAGTGTCTCCTCCTACTTGCGCGTTTCGGCCGGGCGAATGAACGCATCGTAGTCCGCTAACATCAGGCAATCCAGAGGCGGAATGAGCCCGCTATAAGCAAGCGCTATACCGGCACGTTCAAGCCCGGCGATGGGGGCGCCTGCCTAAGCCTAAGGAGACGCCGGGCGCCGCAAGATCCTGTTCGGTCAGTTCGCGGGCAGCGAGGCACGAAAATCAACCCATCTATTTCGGCAAGGCGGCCCACAGTTTGCCATCCCGCCGGTCGAAGGGCCGGTCCTTATAGCCTGAGCATGCGCTCCGCATTGCGGAAGCATACCGCCTCGCGCTCGACCTCGCTCAACGGTGCCGTCTCGATGAACCGAGCGGCCTCGTCGCTGTCCTCAAGCGGGTAGTCGACCGAGAAAAGCACGCGATCGAGGCCCATCGCATCGATCGCGCAACGCAGCGGCTCGGGTGAGAAGACGCCGGCCGTGGTGACGGCGATGTTTCGGCGGATGTAGGCGGACGGCATCTGGCGGAGCGATACCTCGGGTTCGCTGATTTTGAAGCGGCTGTCGATGCGCCAGAGGTAAAACGGGAGCGCCTCGCCCATATGGCCGAGGATGATGGTGAGCGACGGGAAGCGGTCGAAAAGCCCGGAGAGCACCAGCCGCAATGCATGCCCGCCGGTCTCGGCCGCCCAGCCGAACATCGCCTGCGCGAGGCCGGGATAACCCTCGAACGCCGCCGGGATTACCATCGGGTTCGCCGGATGGAGGTAGATCGGCACGTCGAGCGCCGCGACGCGTTCCCAGAACGGCAGGCAGCGCTCGTCGTCGAGATAGACGTCCCGGGTATGGCCATTGATCAAGGCACCCTTGAACCCGAGTTGCTTCACCGCGCGCTCGAGCTCGTCGGCAGCTTCCCGCGGATTCTGAATTGGCACCGCGGCGAAACCGCGGAAGCGCGCGGGATGTTTGGCGATCCGCTCGGCCAGCGTGTCGTTGACCTCCCGCGCCTTACGGATCGCCGTCGCGGTATCGCGCTCGCCTTGGATCCCCGGCTGGAAAAGCGACAGCACCGCGAGGTCGATACCGGCCTTGTCCATGGCGTCGAGACGCAGCGCGTCGATCTCCGGCAGCCGCTCGGCCGCCTGGCGACGGAACGCCGCTGCTGGCCCGCTACCCTCGGTGCCTCCCATATTGGCGAACCCGTCGACGAGGAAATGCTCCTCGAGCGCGATCTTTCTGGTCATTCTCCGTTCCCTCCCCACCGCCTCGACAACAGTATGCCCGATCGATTTTTTACGCGGGTTTTGCCGATCCGAGAACCGCGAGCGACCGTTTACGGCGCCGAGCGTTTGCCTTCCAACGATCTCTCCGTTCGCCGCAGTTGTCGCGAAGGGCACCTCGGGTCACGATGGACTAAACGCTCGGCCGATGCTTCTGGTCTACCTCTACAAGCACAAGCCACGGTGTTGTCCGCCGCATGTGTGCCGTGCCAGAGCCGCGATGGCGCGGTTCCAAATCAATCGGGATCACGATAGGCTTTCTTGAACCGGCCGGGCAGTCGAGGAGAAGTATGCATTTGCATGCCAACTGCGTGTCCGCTTCTGTCTTCGGTGATGGTGACTACTATCAAGCCGCGTTCGAATCCGAGAAAGATGCCGATGCCCCTGACAGCCCTTATCTGTTGATCCAAAGGCAATTCGAAGATCCAGATGACCATTCTTGCTACATCGAAACACATGATAAAAATTACTGCGGTCATTTTCTGTTACGGCGTGTTGATTTCACACCGCAGAAGTTGTCAATCGAGCTCGATCGTCCGAGGGACAATTTTGTCAGCGTGACCTTTGCAATGGTGGCCACGGAGTTCGCCGAGGCATCACAGGTGATAAAGATCATCAGTGGCGAGATCGAGCCCCTCTGATGCGCATCGCTGCCAAATCAAATCTCTGGATAACGTCACTCGCGTCGGTTGTGCCCATAGCAAGCACGTCCGCTGAACGCCTACTCTCAGACCTCGTCCATCCTAATCAGCTCGTCTGACGGGTGCCAATTCCGGACATCGATGCCACGCGCGATCAGAGTGTCGCTGTAGCGGAATGACGCCGTGACCCGCACTCGGGCTACGCCGCCGGGAGCGTCGGGATTGTTTTGCGTTGCCATGCTGGT
>DASXGU010000276.1:0-24366 GCA_036488915.1 Gemmatimonadaceae bacterium
TCCATGAAGGCCGTGAAGATGTTGGAGCCCGACCACGCCGCCAGCACGGCGCCCATCGAAATGAGGCCTGGAGCGTTCTGCGCGAACACGACGTCCCTGATGACGTTCGATAGCATCGTGAACGCAGCCGGGGGCATGAACTGGGAGAACCTGCCCAGCAGATCGGTGACGATCTGCTGCTTGTTGCCGATCAGGCTCAGGAACGGGGCGAGAAAGAGGAGCAGCGGGAAGAGCGAGAAGAAGAAGTTGTACGCGACCTGTGCCGCGATGCCGAGGACGTTGTCCTCGAGCGTCTCCCTGACCGTCTTTTTTGCGAGCTCTGCTACGCGGTAGCCCAGAATGACCATGAGCTCTGCGGCGGCAAGCCGCAGGCCAGTTGCTACACCGCTACGGCGTTCTTCTTCGGCCGGCTACGCCACCACGAGAGGATCACCGCGCCGGCGCCGGTGGCGACGGCAACGAAGGTGACGGAAAAGGCGAGCATGCGCAGAATCGCACCGACGATCGGGAACCACGTGAATGCGGCGGCGATGATCCAGAGGGCGCTGAAGGCCAGGATTCCCGTGTAGAGGAACTGCAGCTCCTGGCCGGCCGGAGTTTCGGCGTCGCGCTTCCCGGCGATGGCGATTCCCGTCACCTGGGCGACGGCGAGGAAGCCGAGTATGCCGATCCCCGACAGGGCGATGAGGAACGCGCCGACACCGATCGGGATGAAGAAGACGCCGATAATGGTGATCGCGAACGCAATGGCGATCGCGATCACGGCGGGTATGGACGCAACGCCCGTGAGCACGCCCGTCAGGAGCGAGCGGCCCGTATCGTTGGTGACGACTTCGACGGCGCGCTTGAAGTAGTCGCGCATGAAGAAGAGCACGAAGGTTCCGACGAGGAGCAGCACTACCAGCCACAGCAGCGCGGCCACGAGCGACCCGAGAGTGGTCCGCGGCCGACCGCCGAAGCTGACCGTGGTGCGATTGTGGGTCGTGCCGACGTCCTTGATCACGCCGAGGATGGAGCCGCCCTCGTTGCGCACCCGGCCCATTAGCGCGAACGCGCCGCCGCGAACCTGCCCGCCTTCGTGCACGACGACATCGCCCAGCAGCGCCGTCGCTGCGCCGGTTACGGTACCGTACACGTCGAGATTGCCGCGCAGCGCCAGCGCCGACCCCGAGACGGTTCGGCCGGCGGGAATCACCATATCGCCGGTGTTGACCAACGCATACCGCTTGAGATCGGTGAGCCTGGCCGACGCTTGCTGGGCGTGAGCGTCCTGCACGGCGGCGACCGCGGTCAACAGAGAGATCCCGAGCAGGAACGATTTCATTTTTTACGCAGCCTTTCGTTTGGCGATTTGCGCAGCTGTGCGGATGGCGGAATAGCCGCCGACGAGTCCAACCACGAGGGTCAGATAGAGGAGCGCGCTCTCGACGGCGCCTGCCTGCAGGTAGCCGATCGCCGCGGGACCAAGCACCGCGCTGCCGATGTCACTGCCGACCGCGGCAACGGCGAACGCGTACTGGGTGGTGGCGGTGCTCAGAATGGCGGTGAGGATGTCGACTTCGAAGAACATGAACGCCGCCGCGACGATGAGGCCGACGCCAACGACGGCCTTGCCGGTAGCCCTGACGACTGTCATGGGGCGGCGTGGAGCGACCGCCTGCTGTCCGCCCTGGTGCAGCTCCAGGTGTCTGGAGGCTAGAACGGGGGCTGCGGCCCGGGCGTCCTGCAGACGGTCGATCCGTGAGATGACGCGATCGGCAAAATCCCGAGACGGCGACAGATAGGGCAGTCGCTGCAGCTCGGCCGCAATGGGGACGAAGTCTTCGTCGAAATCGTGCTCGATCATGGGTTCCTCACGTGTATGCCTACGGGATTGGTACGGTCCTGGTTTCACTCTTTTTCGGACTTTTTTTGCTTGCAAAAACACTCGTCATCGGGGTGTCATCTCTGGTCCCCGAGGTACTGTCTGAGCTCCTGCCGGGCCCGGTGGATGTAGGTCTTCACCGTCCCCAGCGGGAGCTTCACTATTTCGGCGATCTCGTCGTAGGAGTAGTCCTCGACATGGCGCAGGATGATGCAGGCGCGATATTCGGGCCTCAGCCGGGCGATCGCTTTTTCGATGGACGCTCCCAGCTCACGCGACTCGAGCTCCTCGAGGGGTGACTCGCCCCCGCTCGTAACAGTTACAGCAGTGGCGCGCGCACGTTCCGCCGTCACGGCGTCGGGTGAGCCCTCGATACTGATGGTATCCACCTGGCGCCGACGCAGGTGATCGATGGTGATGTTGTTGGCGATCTTGAACAGCCAGCTCGAGAACTTGAACTCCGGCTTGTAGCGGTCGATGTTGTTGAGGACCTTGATGAAGGTCTCCTGCGACAGGTCCTCGGCGGTTTCCTTGTCGCGGACCATGCGGAAAATGAGCGAGAAAACAGGTCGCTCATAGCGCTTGATCAGCTCTCGATAGGCGTCCTCGCGCCCTTCCTGGGCGAAGACGACCACTTGCTGGTCGGATACGTCGGTGTAGGACCTTGGGGGCATCGTAGGGAGGGCGGGAAAGATAGCTTGCCCCGCGCGTCGTTGCCGGGCAACTTTCGGAGGATGCTGGCCACCGACATGGACAGGGCGACTGCCAGTGCCGCCGCTGCCGGTGGCGCTGAGAAGCGCGCGTACGTCAAGCAGATCTTCTCCGAGATCGCCCCGCGCTACGACCTGATCAACCACCTTCTGAGCCTCAACATCGACAGAGCCTGGCGCCGGAAGGCGATCGCCGGACTCGGGGTCGAGCGCGACCAGGCCGGCCACTACCTCGACCTTTGTGCGGGCACGATGGATGTCGCATCGGAGATTTCGATGCTTCCTGGCTTCCGTGGTGTCGTTATAGGCGCAGACTTCGCCGAGCCCATGCTGAAGGCTGGAGTGGAGAAGGCGAAGGCGGGGAAGGTGGCCCCGGTGACGGCGGACGCGGTGCAGCTGCCGCTGGCGTCGGGACAGCTGGCCGGCGCAATCGTGGCGTTCGGCATCAGGAACGTCGCTGGTCTCGACGCCGCGCTGCGCGAAGCCTTCAGGGTGCTGGCGCCGGGCGGACGGTTCGTGATTCTCGAGTTTTCCACGCCGCGTGTGCGCGTGATGCGACTGCTTTACCAGACCTACTTCCACCACGTTCTTCCGCTTGTCGGCCGCATGATCAGCGGCCATCGCACGGCCTACCAGTACCTGCCGAGATCGGTGGCGAATTTCCCGGTCGAGGAGGAGCTGGCGAAAAGGATGCGGCATGCCGGCTTCGAAAAGGTCAGCTGGTCGAGCCTCTCCTTCGGCATCGCCGCGATTCACGTCGGGGAGCGTCCCATCACTGCCATCGAGCGCAAGTGAGCATAGACAACATCTCGCAGTTTCTTTCCGCCATCGACCGCATCGGTGAGCTGGCGCGTGTGACCGAGCCGGTGCGTGCGCGCCTCGAGCTTTGCGAGATCGCTGACAGGGTCATGAAGCAGCCTGATGGCGGCAAGGCGCTTTACTTCGAGAACGTCGTGCTCGACAACGACGAGCGCTCGCCGTACCCGGTGGTGATAAACCTTTTTGGATCGATGCGCCGGATGTCGCTCGCCCTGGGTGTCGATGACCTCGATGACATCGGAGAGCGGATCACGGAGATGCTCGACCTCAAGGTCCCGGAAGGACTCATGGGTAAGCTCGCGATGCTGCCGCGGCTGCTGGAGCTGGGCAAGTTTCCGCCGCGCTTGAAAAGCGGAAAGCCGGCGTGTCAGGAGATCGTGTTGCGCGGGGACGACGTCGACTTATCGAAGCTGCCGATCATCACCTGCTGGCCCGAGGACGGTGGGCCGTACATCACGTTGCCGATGGTGATCTCCAAGGATCCAAAGCGCGGCATCCGGAATGTCGGCATGTACAGGGTGCAGGTTCTTGGTCCACGGACTCTGGCGATGCACTGGCAGCGGCACAAAGTGGGCGCCGCGCATTGGCGGGAGATGGCGGAAAAAGGCGAGCGGATGTCGGTGGTGATAGCCGTCGGCGCCGATCCGGCTTCGGTTTATTCGGCGTCGGCACCTCTACCGCCGACCATCGATGAGTTTCTGTTCGCGGGGTTCCTGCGCAAGTCACCGGTGCCCCTCGCCAAGGCTGTGACCTGTGACCTGGAAGTTCCGGCCGAGGCGGAATTCGTGATCGAGGGATACATCGATCCCGCGGAGCCGCTGGTGGTGGAAGGACCCTTCGGCGATCACACTGGCTTCTATTCGGAGGCTGACCTGTACCCCCAGGTGCACGTCACGGCGCTAACGATGCGGAAAAATCCGGTCTACGCGACCACCATCGTCGGCCGTCCGCCGATGGAGGATTACTACCTCGGCCACGCCACCGAGCGGATCTTCCTGCCCCTTCTCAAGCTCACCATTCCGGAGATCATTGACTACCACATGCCCGCCGAGGGGATATTTCACAACCTCGTGTTCGTGTCGATCGACAAGCAATATCCCGGTCAGGCATACAAGGTGATGAATGCTCTGTGGGGTCAGGGCCTCATGTCACTCGCCAAAGTGATCATCGTGGTCGACAAAGAGGTGAATGTCCGGAACGTGCAGGAGGCGTGGTGGGTGGCGCTCAACCACATCGATCCCGAGCGGGACGTGCGGTTCTCGATGGGGCCGATCGACGTACTGGATCACTCGAGCCGTGCTTTTACGTACGGCTCCAAGATGGGGATCGACGCTACGCGGAAATGGCCGGAGGAAGGTTTCACAAGGAATTGGCCGAAGGTGATCGAGATGGATGCTGCGACGAAGAAGATGGTCGACGAGATGTAGACGAAGCTCCGGCTCGGGGCCAGTCAGCATGCCGAGCGATTTCCGGCGAATGAGCCGAGGTAGGAAGCGGTGACGGCGACGCGGGAAGGTCAGACGCTGGCGGGGAAGGGGCTGCTGCTGCGGCATGTGAATCTGGTGCGGCTGCCGCACACCATCTTCGCGCTGCCCTTTGCGCTCGTGGGTGTCGTGCTCGCGAGCTACGTCGCGCCCATCACAGTGCGCGCGGTGCTGTTGGTCGTATTGGCATTCACCACGGCGCGATTCGCGGCGATGGGTTTCAACCGCATCGTGGACCGCGAGATCGATGCGCGCAATCCGCGCACCAAATCGCGCGAGATTCCGTCGGGCGCGATGAGTGTCCGCGAGGCGACGGCGGCGGTGGTCATCGCGTCGCTCCTTTTCCTCGTCGCGGCGTGGGAGCTCAACGCCTTGTGTTTCGCGCTGGCGCCAGTGGCATTGGCCTGGGTGCTCTTCTACAGCTACACCAAGCGTTTCACCCGCTGGTCGCATCTGGTGCTCGGCGTCGGCCTCTCCATCGCGCCGGTGGGTGGGTATCTGGCGATCACGGGTCGCTGGAGCAGCCCCTGGTGGATGTTGATCGCGCTCGCGGTCGCGGTCGCGACCTGGGTCGGAGGCTTCGATATTTTGTACGCGCTGCAGGACGTCTCGTTCGACCGAGACAACGGCCTCTACTCGGTACCGTCGACTTTTGGGGAAGCCAATGCGCTGGGAATCGCGCGGATTCTTCACTTCACGACGGTGGTGGCGCTGGCGGTCGGCGGAATTGGCGCCGGCGCGGGGACGCTCTATTTCCTCGGCGTGGCGGTAGCGGCGATTCTGCTCTTGTACGAGCACTCGCTGGTGCGCTCCGACGATTTCTCGCGGCTCGACGCGGCGTTCTTCACCATGAACGGAGTGATCAGCATCGTGTTCCTCGCTTTCGTCTTCACTGAGCGCCTGCTCCGATGAGCACCCCGCCGATCGTCGTCGGAATCACCGGCGCGTCAGGGGCGCCGTACGCTGTGCGACTGCTCCAGGCTCTAACCGCCGCGCATCGTCCGGTTTCGCTGATCGTATCGAAGTACGGGATGCGCCTTCTGGCGACGGAGGCGGGAATCGAGTCAATCGATGCGTTGCGGGATACCGTTGGAATCGACGCGTGGGCGTCCTACGTCGAAGTGTTCTCCAACGACGATCGCGGCGCACCGCCGGCCTCCGGCTCGGCGCGCACGGCGGGCATGATCGTGTGTCCGTGCTCGATGGGAACGCTCTCGGCGATTGCCGTCGGCGCGTCGAGGTCGCTGATCGAGCGCGCGGCCGATGTCACCCTCAAGGAACAGCGGAAACTGGTGCTGGTGCCGCGAGAGACACCGCTGAGCGCGATTCACTTGGGCAACATGTTGCGGCTCACGCGTGCCGGCGCGGTCGTAATGCCTGCAGCGCCCGGATTCTATCACCGGCCGAAGGGCATCCCTGATCTCGTCGATTTCATGGTCGCGAGGATGCTCGATCAGTTGGGCCTGGCTCAAACACTCGTCACCCCATGGGGCGGCGCGACGCAGGGCTGACATTGACAGCCTTCGTTCCCGGCAATCTATTGTTTCGCATCACTGTCTGAGGAGGCATTATGGCACGTGTTTGGTCTGGAACCGTTGCTATTGCAGGAGTCTGCGTGATAGCGGGCTGCCGCCACTCGACAGCGCCAAACGAAGGACCAGTTCTGGAGGTCACCAAGCTCGAGGCTCCGTCGGTGATCGGTCCAGGCCAATCGGCGGCTGTGACCCTTATGGTTGGAGAGGGTGGTTGCACCGTATTCGATCACATCGCCGAGTCTCGGTCTGGATCCAAGGTCGTGCTGAGGGCGATTGGTCACAATCTCAACCCTGCTGGGTATTGCCTGGACTACCTGAAACTCAGCCCCCGAGCCTACGAGATAAAACCGCCGCTTCCCTCACGCTTCACGGTCGTGATCAGTGAGCCGGGGATCATCCCGGAGCTGTCTGCGGACGTCCAGGTAGGATTCACGATCCAATAGCTCCATCTATTGCAGCTCAGCACGGAGCAGGTCAGCTGACCTGCTTCGTCCGCTTCATCTCCTTGGGGAACCGCCGGAACCAGGACGACAACAGCAGCAGCTCGTCGATCTCGTGGGTCGGAACCTGCGCGCTCGACGCGGCCGGCTGAGAAAAGATGTCCTCCACCAGCTGCTTCATCGTCCGCCGATCCTTCGTGGATTTCGGCTTCGCCAGCTCGGCGCGCACCACGCCGCGTCGGATGACGTAGACCTTGTCCTCGCCCTCGTGGCCGGGGACGGTGTAGACGAATGATAGATTTTCGACGGCAAACCGCAGGCGACCGAATTGCGCGCGCAGCGCCTCGAGCCGCTCCAGTTTGTCACGATACGCGGCCGCGCGCTCGAACTTGAGCTCCGCGCTGGAGCGCTCCATCTCGCCACGCAGCATGTTGATCGGACCGTCGTCCGAGCCATCCAGAAACGCACGCGCCAGAGCCACTCTCTCATCGTATTGCGCCGCCGAGCACCCGCCGACGCAGGGACCGAGGCATTTGGCGATCTCGTGGCGGATGCAGCCGGGTGTCCGCGCCAGCTGAAAGAGCTCGGTCTGATCGCTGAAGAACATCTTGAGATCGGTGCGACAGTCGCGAAGCATCAGCGCGTCATTGAGCTCGCGGAGAGCTTCGCCCACGCGCTGCGCGCCGACGAACGGGCCGTAGTAGATGTCGGCGTCTTCGCCGGTTGGACCTCGCACCACCAGGAGCTTCGGGGCCGCTCCCTTGGTCAGCTTGATGAACGAATAGTTCCGACCGTCGCGCTTCATCGCCACGTTGTAGCGCGGACGAAAGCGCTTGATCATGCGCAGCTCCTGCAACAGCGCCGCAAACTCGCTCGGCGTGTAGTCCCACTCGATCTTCTCCGCCGAGCGGAGGATTCGCGCCCCCTTTTCTTCCGGGTAAGCGCAGCGGAAATAACTGAGCAGACGGGAGCGCACGCTCTTCGATTTGCCGACGTACAGAACCTCTCCGTCGCTCGACAACATGCGGTAGACGCCCGGCCTGTCCGCGGCGGTGTCCTTGACGTTCGATCTCATCACGGCGATCTGTGCGTCGCTCGTCGGCAGCTTCTCGATGCGGGGAGTGCCGCGAATCATCTCAGCGCTGGCACCTGATGCACATGGTCGTTGCCCGTCCATCGACCGCGTGGGTGGTGACGAGCTTCGATCCGCAGCGATGGCAGGGAAGGCCGCCCCGGCCGTAGGCGTCGAGCTTCTCGACGAACGACCCGCGCTGCCCGCGGGCGTCACGGTAGTCGCGGAAGCTGGTGCCCCGCGCCTCGATCGCCTCGCCCAGCACCCCGACGATCGAGCTGCGCAGTAATGCCGCCTCCTCGAGCGACACCGACGCTGCCGGCCGGGACGGGTCGATGCGGGCGCGCCAGAGCGCCTCGTTCGCGTAGATGTTGCCGATGCCTGCGATTTTTCGCTGCTCCATGAGGACTTTCTTCACGGGCTGACTCGTAGCCCGAAGAACTCCCGATAGATGCGTGGCCGTAAACGCACGGTCAAGAGGCTCGATGCCGAGTTTCCCGGAGTACTCGGCGAATCGCTGCTCATCCATGAGCGCGACGGTTCCCAGCCGGCGGACGTCGGCATAATGTAGAGCTCTGCCATCGTCGAGGTCGAACCGCATCGTCGAGTAGTCGAGCTCGGATCCCGTGAAGCTTCCGTCGTCGATGAGAAGCGCGCCGGTGAACCGGGGCTGAACCACAAGGCGGTCGCGGGTGTCCAGATCGATCACCACCAGCTTGGCGCGGCGCCAGCTTCGCACGATGGTGGCGTCGCGGAGCCGTTTCGCCAGAGTGCGCGCAGTGACCTCCCGAAGGACGTCGGCTTTCCGGACGGACACCTTTTTTATTTTGCGGCTCCGGATCGCGCCATCCAGATCGCGCGCGATGGTCTCGGTCTCAGGTAACTCGGGCACCGCGCGTCAGCTCGCGCCAGGCGATGTCGCGGCGCAGCTGCTTTCCCTTGAATGAGATGGCCTCGGCGTGCGAGCGAGACAGCTCGGCGGCCTCGAACAGAGTCGACGCAACCGCGGTGACGCCCAGCACTCTGCCGCCCGATGTTATCAGCTCGCCCGTGGCCGGGTCGCGCGCCGTTCCCGCGTGAAAGACGTGGACGTCTTCTTCCGTCGGCGGAAGCGTGATGGTATCCCCTGATCGCACCTTGTCCGGATATCCAGCCGCCGCGAGGACAGTCGTCACCGACGCCAGCGGTTTCCAGTCCGGGTAACGCGCCCGACTCAGTGATCCACCGCCGGCCACCGCCGCGATCAGCTCCAGCAGCGAGGAATCCATCAGCGGCATCAGCGTCTGCGTCTCCGGATCACCGAAGCGGCAATTGAACTCGACCACCTTTGGTCCTTCGTCCGTTACCATCAGTCCGGCGTAGAGCAGTCCCCTGAAAGTCGCGCTGACGTCGCGCATCGCGGCGAGGGTCGGTCGAATTATCTCGGACATCACTTGCGCCGTCAGCTCGGGCGTCGCTATCGACGCCGGAGCGTATGCACCCATGCCGCCGGTATTGGGCCCGAAGTCTCCTTCGAGGAGTCGCTTGTGATCCTGCGCGGCCAGGAGCGGCAGCGCCTGCTGGCCGTCCGAGATGGCGAACAGAGAGAGCTCCTCACCCTCCATGAATTCCTCGATCAGGATCTCGCGCCCCGCCGCGCCGAACAGCCTGTCGCTGAGCATGGCGTCGATTGCGCGCTCGGCCTCGACCATGCTCTGCGCGACGACGACGCCCTTTCCGGCGGCGAGCCCAGACGCCTTGATCACCACCGGCGAGCCGAAGTCGGCCAGGGCCGCCTTTGCCTCCTTCGCGTCACTGTGCTGGGACGCGCGTGCCGTGGGTATTCCCGCCTTCACCATCAGATCCTTGGCGAATCGCTTGGATGTCTCGATCCGCGCGGCCTCGCGCGTCGGCCCGAACACGGGGATTCCGTGCGTCTGGAAAAGATTGACGATGCCGGCCTCCAGTGGGCTCTCGGGGCCGATGATAACCAGATCGACGAATTCTTCCTCGGCCAGATGGACGAGATCCTTCATCTTGTCCACGGCGATGGGGAAGCAGCGCGCGATCTGGGCGATGCCGGGATTGCCCGGCGCGGCGATTACCTCGAGCGCTGGATCATCGCGACAGAGCTTCCACGCCAGGGCGTGCTCCCGCCCGCCACCGCCGATGATAAGAACCTTCATGCGAAGGCCTGCTCCAGGTCGGCGATGAGGTCCCCAACGTCTTCCACCCCGCAGGACAAGCGCAGCAAGTCGTCACGCAGGCCCAGCTCGGCGCGCCGCTCGGGTGGAACCGACGCATGCGTCATCGACGCCGGGTGGCTGATCAGGCTTTCCACGCCGCCCAGCGATTCGGCCAGCGAAAAGACGCGCACCTTGCTCAGAATCCTGGCCGCCTTGTCCTTGCTTCCGGTCAGCACCGAGATCATCCCGCCGAATCCCTTCATCTGCCGCTTGGCGAGCTCGTGCTGCGGGTGCGACGGCAGGCCCGGATAAATGACGTTTTCGTGTCCGATCTTTTCGGCCAGCCACGCGGCGATCTTGCGCCCGTTTTCGTCGTGTCTCGGCATGCGCAGATGAAGCGTCTTGGTGCCGCGGAGAACCAGCCAGGCGTCGAACGGCCCCGGCACCGCGCCTGCCGAATTGAGGATGAATTGCATTCGCTCGGCGAGCCCATCGTCCCGCACGACCGCTATACCGCCAACCATGTCGCTGTGGCCGTTCAGGTACTTGGTGCTGGAGTGGTAGACGATGTCCGCCCCATGCTCGAAGGGGCGCTGAAAGTAGGGCGAGGCGAAGGTGTTGTCGACGATGAAAAGCGCGTTCCGTCGCTTGGCGATCTGGCCCACCGCGGACAGGTCGGTGATCCGCATCATCGGGTTCGTCGGCGTCTCCATCATAATGGCGACGGTGTTCTTGGTGCACGCGTCTTCGACTTTTTGCGGGTCGCGGCTATCGACGTAGCTGAAACAGAGTCCAAAGTTGCGCAGGATCTTGTCGAAGAGCCGGAAGGTGCCGCCGTAACTGCTCTCGCCGGCGACGATGTGGTCGCCGGACTTGAACAGCTTCATGATCGAATCCGTAGCGCCCATGCCGCTGCTGAAGGCAAATCCATGGGTGCCGCCCTCCAGCGCCGCCACGTTTCGCTCCAGCGCTTCGCGGGTCGGGTTCTTTCCGCGCGCGTACTCGTAGCCCTTGTTCTTGCCGAGGCCTTCCTGGACGTAGGTCGAGGTAGTGTAGATGGGGGTCATGATCGCGCCCGAGAGGATGTCTGGCCGCTGTCCAGCGTGGATGGCGCGGGTGCCGAATGAGGCTTTAAGGTCTTCTTCGAAGATGCGGGTCATGCGCCTTTCACACCGGAGGAGGAAGGGATCGAGTTGTTCAAAGTTAACCCATCCAGCGCCCGATTTCCGTCCGCTGGAACGCGAGTGCGCGAGTAAATTACTCGCTACTCGGCAGTCTCAATGCCAACGAGGAGGCTGGGCACGAATGGCTTATGAAGGCTTGATGGTGAGCGTCTCCGGTGTGCGCGGTCGCGTGGGGGAGGCATTGACGCCGGAAATCGTGGCGAAATTCGCGGCGGGGTTCGGCGCCTGGGCGCTGAAACGCAGCGGAGGCAAGGCGCGGATCGTCGTCGGACGCGACAGCCGGGTCTCGGGCCCGATGTTCCAGCCCGTCGTGCTTTCCGCGCTCCAGTCGGTGGGCTGCGATGTCATCGATGTCGGTATGGTTCCGACGCCGACTGTGCAGCTCGCGGTCGAGCACCATCACGCCGCCGGCGGTCTGGCCATCACCGCCAGCCACAATCCAATCGAGTGGAATGCGCTCAAGTTCATCGGCCCATCCGGACTCTTTCTCGATGGCGCCGAAGGTGCCGAGATGCGCGCGGTCGTCGACGGAACGATTCCACGTGCGACCTGGGACAAGCTCGGCACTATCAGCTCCGACAAGGATTCGGCGCGAGAGCACATCGAGAAGATCCTGGCACTGCCGTTTCTCGACGTCGAAGGGATCCGCCGCAAGGGATTCCGGGTCGGTCTCGACTGCGTGCGCGGCGCCGGCGGCGCATTCATGCCGATCCTTCTCGAGCTCCTCGGCTGCAAGCTGGCGACTATCAACATGGAGCCGGACGGACGATTTCCCCGGCCACCGGAGCCGATCGCCGAGAACCTGGGTGAGCTGCAGAAGCTGGTGCAGGATTCCCATTGCGACATTGGAATGGCGGTTGATCCCGATGTCGATCGACTCGCCCTCGTATCGGATGAAGGAGTCGCCATCGGCGAGGACTACACCCTGGCGCTGGCGGCCAAGGAAGTTCTCAAGCACCGCAAAGGCGTGATCGTCACCAATCTTTCGACCAGCCGCATCGTCGACGACATCGCGGCGGAGGCCGGTACGCGCGTCATCCGGGCGCCGGTGGGTGAGGTCAACGTAGCGACGCGCATGCGCGCGGAGAATTCCCCAATCGGCGGCGAAGGAAACGGCGGTGTAATTCTTTCGGAGCTCCACCTCGGCAGGGACGCGCCGGTCGGCGCGGCGCTGATGCTCCAGCTGCTGCTGGAGGAGGGCAAGCCGCTGTCGAAAATCGTGGCGGCGTACCCTCGCTACATCATCGTCAAGGACAAGCTGGATCGGCCGAACGCGCCCCTCGACACGGTGTATCAGGCACTGAAACGTGCGTTCTCCGACGCCGACGCGGACACCCAGGATGGCCTGCGGCTGACGTGGCCCGATCGGTGGGTGCATGTGCGGCCTTCCGGAACGGAACCAATCGTGCGAGTAATAGCCGAGGCGCCCAGCGCGGAAGCAGCCGCAAAGCTGGTCCGCGATTGCCGAAAGCCCCTGGAGGCGCTGGGGCGGTAGCAACCCAGTCAACGAGACTCATCCTATGTGCGGAATAATCGGTTATATCGGAACGAAGGGCGCAACACCTCTGTTGCTGGAGGGCCTCAAGCGAATGGAGTACCGCGGCTACGATTCCGCGGGCGTCGCTGTAATGAACGGCGGTGGGGTGGAGACCCGGAAGGCAGCGGGCAAGATCTCGCAGCTGGAGCGTGCGCTCGCCGCCAGCCCGGTCCACGGCGATACGGGAATCGGCCACACCAGGTGGGCGACGCACGGGGTTCCGAACGAATGCAACGCGCACCCGCACGTCGACTGCAAAGGTGAGATCGCGGTCGTCCACAACGGCATCATCGAGAACTCCGGAACTCTGAAGCAGGGACTCGAGGCGAGGGGTCACGAGTTCGCATCCGAGACCGACACCGAAGTCATCGCACACCTGGTCGAGGAGGCCTTCGACGGCAACCTCGAGGACGCGGTGATCGAGGCACTCTGGCAGATCGAGGGGACTTACGGCATTGCCGTGGTTTCCAGTCAGGACCCCGACAAGATCGTCGCCGCCCGAAAGGGAAGTCCGCTTCTCATCGGGCTCGGCGACGGCGAGTACTACGTGGCCAGCGATGTGTCGGCCATTCTCGCGCACACTCGCGAGGTCGTGTATCTGGACGACGGCGACGTCGCCGTGCTCACCCGGAACGGCTACACGATTCTCAATCAGCGCGCGCAGCGGCTGGAGCGCCGCGTCAGCAAGATCGACTGGGATCTGGACCAGATCGAGCGCGGCGGGTTCGACCACTTCATGCTCAAGGAGATCTTCGAGCAGCCGGCCACCGTCGAGAATTGCATGCGCGGCCGCCTGCTTCCGGATCAGGGCACCTCCAAACTCGGCGGTCTCAACATGACCGACGAGGAGCTGCTCCGCTTCGACAACATTCTGATCACCGCCTGCGGCACCAGCTGGCATTCGGCGCTGATCGGCGAGTTCATGCTGGAGAGCCTGGCGCGCATCCCCGTCGAGGTCGAATACGCTTCCGAGCTGCGCTACCGGAATCCCATCGTCACCGACAGGACGCTCTGCATCGTCATCTCACAATCGGGTGAGACCGCCGACACGCTTGCCGCGATGCGTGAAGCCAAATCTCGCGGCGCCCGCACCTACGGCATCGTCAACGTCGTCGGCTCGACGATCGCTCGCGAGAGCGACGGCGGTATCTACGTCCACGCCGGCCCGGAGATCGGTGTCGCATCGACCAAGGCCTTCACCAGCCAGGTGATCGCCCTGCTGCTATTCACGCTCAAGCTGGCGCGGCTGCGGAATCTGTCGATGGTCGATGGCAAGGAAATCATCGAGCAGATGCAGGCCCTGCCGTCCAAGATCCAGAACATCCTCGAGCGGGCGCCGGAGATCGAGAAGATCGCCGAGGATTTCAAGAACGCGCAGAACTTTCTCTACCTCGGCCGCGGTTACAGCTTTCCAACAGCGCTCGAGGGCGCGCTCAAGCTCAAGGAGATCAGCTACATCCACGCCGAGGGTTATCCGGCGGCCGAGATGAAGCACGGTCCGATCGCGCTGATCGACGAGAACATGCCGGTGTTGTTCATAACGCCGCACGACGCCGTATTCGACAAGGTCGTCTCCAACGTGCAGGAAGTGAAAGCGCGCGGCGGACGGGTGATCGCGATCACCACGCGCGACGAGGATGCGCTGGAGGGGAAACTGGACTACGAGTTCCGGATCCCCGAGACAAAGGACCTGCTGACGCCGGTGCTGGCGTCGGTCCCGCTCCAGCTTCTCGCGTACTACATCGCCGTCAAGCGCGGGGCCAACGTCGACCAGCCGCGCAACCTCGCCAAGTCGGTGACGGTGGAGTAGTAGCTGAGAGTCCTGCTGCAGCGTGTGTCGCGGGCGGAAGTCCGCATTGGGGGGCGCATCGCGGGCAAGATCGGGAAGGGATTTCTGCTGCTCGTCGGATTCACCCACGACGACACGCCCGAGAAGGTCGATTGGATGGCCGAGAAAGCGTCCGGCTTGCGTCTATTCTCCGATTCGGAAGACAAGATGAACCTCGGTCTGGCCGAGGTCGGGGGCGCGTTGCTAGTGGTGTCGCAGTTCACGCTCTATGGCAACGCGGAGAAAGGCAAGCGGCCCAGCTTCATCGACGCGGCTCGCCCGGAGACGGCGATTCCGCTGTATGAGCGCTTCGTGGCCGCATTGCGCGGCAGGGCATTTACCGTCGAGACGGGAGAGTTCGGCGCGATGATGGACGTCGAGCTCGTCAACGATGGGCCGGTGACGCTCTGGCTGGAGCGATGAGCCCCCCGCGCGTAATCCTCGCGTCGGGCTCACCGCGGCGGCGACAGCTTCTCGAGCTGATCGGAATCCAACACGAGGTTTCTCCGTCGAACATCGACGAATCTCCGCATAAGGGCGAGACCCCCCGCAGACACGCCGAGCGTCTGGCGCGCGAGAAGGCCACCACGGTCGCCAGGCACAACGCAGACGCCACGATCGTCGCCGCCGATACCATCGTCGTCATCGACCGCAAAATTCTGGGCAAGCCCAGCGACGCCGGCGATGCGCGACGTATGCTGGCGATGCTGAGCGGCCGGGAGCATGTGGTAATCACGGCCGTTGCCGTAGCCCGTGGCAGGAAGCTCGAATCGGCGATCGAGCAGGTGCGGGTGAAATTCAGGCGACTCACCGGCGATGACATCGACGCCTACATCGCGACGGGCGAGCCTATGGACAAAGCCGGTGCGTACGGAATCCAGGGTTACGGCGCGACCATCGTCGAGCGCGTCGAGGGTGACTACTTCGCGGTAATGGGGTTGCCGCTCGCACGCCTGGTTTCCCTTCTGCGCGACGTCGGCGTCCACTACGAGTTTGGAGGCCTGCGCCTCGAGTCAGGGCGCTAGTGTCTTTCCGGGTACCCGGACACCGAGCTCCACCGCTCTCCGGGTGAGTCTGATTGCATCATCTCGCTCATTGGGTCGAAGTCCCGGCGGGGTCGCCACCCAACAGCTCCGCCGCACGTCTCATCACCAGCCGCTCGTTCTCGAACGCAAGCTGGGCCGCGGCGTCATCGAGAGGCACCCACCGGGCCTCGTTCACTTCCCAGTCGTGGTCAGCGGTATTGCCGGACAGGTAGCGCAGCAGATAGAAGTGAACCCGCTTGTGGAAGCGGACGCGCATCCCCTTGTCGAGGCCCACGTACCAATACTCGATCGTCTCCAGGTGCTGAACGACTTCGCTGTTGACACCAGCCTCCTCGCGGGCCTCGCGCACGGCGGTGGTCTCGGGCTTTTCATCCTTGTCGACCAGGCCCTTCGGCAGCTGCCAGCGGCGGTTGTCGCCCACGGAGACGATCACGACTTCGCTCTCGCCCGCGCTGTCGCGATAGACCACGCCGCCGGCCGAGACCTGCTCCTTGACCGGAATCTTTGCGCCCGCCGACTTCTTCGCCGCGCCCTCTGATTTGCGCGGTGTCATCGACCGATTCCCCCGGAGTAACGATCGCGCCAGATCTCGACCTTCTCGAGAACGTCCTTCGTCCCGATTCGCTTCATTCTGCCGGGACGGTTCTCCATCGAGATCTGGTAATTCTCGCCCGGATCGCCGTAGGCGTCGATGATCAGATCCTGAAACCGCCGGTATGGGCCCGTTCGCTTCGGATTTGTGTAGCCCATCAGGCTGATGACGGGCCTGTTGAGAGCGACGCTCATGTGAAGCGGTCCGGTGTCAGGCGACAGTACGAGAGCCGATGCGTCCAGAATCGAGACGAGGTTGCGCAGTCCGCTTCCCAGGGTGCTGAGCGGCTGGTGGGTCGCGTGCTCCATCACCACTCGCTCGGCCGCGAGCTCGCGCGCGGATCGTCCGCCGACCAGAACCACCTGCATGCCAAGGTCGGCGTAAAGCGCGTCCGCGACTTCGGCCCAGCGCTCGGGTATCCAGTCCTTCTCCGCCTTGCTCGTGGCCACGACCATCGACGCGATCGGACGCTCGATCGATTCGACGAACGTTCGCTGCCATTCGCGCTCGCCGTCCCAGGGGCCGAGATCCCAGTCGACCGGCTCGGGCGACACACCGAGCGCGTAGAGGAACTCGAAGTACTGATCCTGGACGTGCTGAACGCGGTTTGCCGGAATCTTTCGGTTGGTGAACAACCAGTTCATGTCGCGCGCGCGGGCGCGGTCGAACCCGAGCTTGATCGGCGCCCGGGTGAAGCTGGTGACGATGCCGGCTTTGAAGTAGACCTGGAGATTGATGACGAGGTCGAAACGCCGCCGCGACATTTGCGCCGCTGTATCCGCGAACGCGCGCAGGCCGCGGCTGCGGTCGAAGATGATGATGTCGTCGACAGATCGGTGGCCGCGCACGAGATTCGCCGGCCCCGGCTGCAGCACCCAGGTGATGCGCGAAGCGGGGTTCTCCCGCTTGAGGGCATTGATTACCGGCAGCACGTGGACCGCGTCACCGACGGCGCTCATCATGACGATGCAGATGTCGCCGGGAACGGTCGGGATCGGATCGGTCACTCCACGCACTTCAGTCGGAGGTATTCCTCGTCTTCGGCTGAGTACGGGAGTGACATGTTATCCCTCCACTTCCGGAGCGATCGCACCAGCCGGTCCAGGTTCGCTTTCGCGACGAGGGGTGAGCCCGGAGAGCTGAACCGAACGCGGTCGACATCGAGCACGTAGGCATCGAGTCCCGGCCCTTCGCCGGCGGTGAGCAGCACGTTCTTGAGATTGAGATCGGCGTGATGGGCGCCGGCGTTGGTCAGCGAGCGGAGCAGTCGGGCGACAGCCTCGAGGATCATGGTTCTGTGATCCTTGTCGGTGACCTTCATCAGCGCCACCGACAGATCGTGTCCATTGGGAATCTCGCGCGTCGCGACGTCGAACCGTCGCAGCAGCAAATTCTTCGGATACGACACGTAAGCCAGGACTTCCGGCGTGCTCACCCCGCTCGCGCGCAGCCGCAGCGACGCTACCAGCTCACGAAATCCCCGCGTCGGCAGCACGAACAGATCCTTGCTCAATCTTGCCATCCAGCCGCCGCGCATATTGTGCCGCACCACCGCGCGGCCGCAGCCAGGGAGGTTCACCGCAAACACCGGGGCCCTGCCGACCAGAGCCACTGCGTCGGGTTGTCGCGCCGCAAAATCGTAGAGAGGCTCCTTCTCCAGCACTCGCCTGATTCCGGCCGAGCACGCCGCGCTCGCGACGACCTTGGCTCCGCCAACCTCGAACCTCTCGTAGGAAGGGATGCTGAGTCCGACGATCATGCAGGCGTCGTCTGACGCCGGACCGATGCAATCGCGCTCAAGAGCGCCTGCGCCTTGCTCCGCGTTTCGTCCCACTCCCGCTCCGGTACCGAGTCGGCGACGATCCCGGCGCCGGCCTGAAGCGACGCTCGGCCGTTGGCGATGATGCAGCTGCGAATGGTGATTGCCAGGTCCGTCCTCCTCCCGCCCGCGGCAATGTATCCGATCGCCCCGGCATAGGGCCCGCGCGATACCGGCTCCAGCTCGTCGATGATCTCCATCGCCCTGACCTTGGGGGCACCGGTCATCGTTCCAGCGGGAAAGGTGGCGCGAAATACGTCGAGAGAGGACAGTCCGTCTCTGAGCTCGCCTTCGACCTGGCTCACGATGTGGAGGACGTGCGAGTACTTCTCGATCCTCATCAGCTCCGTCACCTTCACCGATCCATACTTCGCCACGCGCCCGACATCGTTTCTGCCGAGATCCACCAGCATCACGTGCTCGGCCCGCTCCTTTTCGTCTGCCAGCAGGTCAGCGGAGAGCTCGGCATCCTCCTCGGGGGTCTTTCCACGCGGACGAGTGCCGGCAATCGGCCGCAGCGTGATTCTGCCGTCTGATACGCGAACCAGCAGCTCGGGCGAGCTGCCGACGATCTCCAATCCATCCAGTACGAGGTGATACATGTACGGCGACGGATTGATCGCCCGCAGGGCGCGATAGAGATCGAGCGGCTCGAAATCCAGGGGCAGGTCGATTCGCCGCGAGAGCAGCGCCTGAAAACAGTCGCCGGCGCGTATGTACTCCTTGATGCGATCGACGTGCGCCATGAACTCGCGACGCTCGTAGCTGGAACGGCCATCGAAGGCCAGAGAACCGGTTCGCGGGACTATCGGCTCGAGCCGTGACTTCGAGCGCAGTCGGCCGAGTATCTCGTCCAGCTCGTCGCACGCCTCGTCGTACAACGAGCGCAGCTCCGGCTCGCCTGCGCCGGCTTCAACGGGAACGGAGATGACGACGCGCGCGCGGCCGTGAAGGTTGTCGAGAATCACCAGCGAGCGCGTAAACGCGAATAGAGCGTCGGGTACGCCGAGACCCCCCGAGGGACGCTGCGGAAGCTCCTCGATCAGGCGAACGATGTCGTAGCTGAAGTAGCCGACCACGCCGCCCCAGAACTGCCCAAGCTCGGGAACTTCCGCGGGCTTCACCCCCTCGACGAGCGACGCAAGGTCGGCGAGCGGGTCTGACGGCCGGCGGCCGTTGTGCCAGCCGCGCTCGGCCGTCCAATCTTCCACTACCCCGTTCGAAAGCCTCCATGCCCAGCGCGGCTCCGTTCCGAGGAACGTGTAACGCGCCCAGGTCTCCCCGCCGGCCGGCGCCGATTCAAGCAGAAACGCAAATGGTCCCCGCCGCAGCTTGGCGAACGCCGAGACAGGCGTGTCGGTGTCGAGAAGACAATCTCTCCAGACTGGAACGAGAGTCGCATCGGCCGCGCGTCGCTTGAATTTCCCAAAATCTCCGTCTTCGTCCTTCGGCTGCCCGTTCAAGACTTTCTTCCTCCGCCGCCGGCGCCACCACCAAGTAACTTTCGTGCATGAAGTCCAGCGTAGCCCTCGCACTGGGCGCCATCATCCTCGGCTCCAACGGGCTGCAGTCGCAGCAGACGTGGAACGACGCTCGCACCCTCGCCCTCGTCCAACACGCCACCGAGCGCAGAGCGAGTCAGCTCGCCGACACCGGCCTCGTCGACTACATGGCCACGGCACACGGTTACGTGACTTTCCTCGCACAGCTTGGAGAGGGCTTTCCCGAGCCGCCGAAAATCGTCAAGGCGGACGAGCTGGGTCTGGAAGTTTACTGGCGCGCTCCCGATCTGAGCAAGCAGCGCATCATGGGACGCCGCGACACGCTCCTGCTGCCGACGGACATCAACTATCACCGCGACCACCTCGGCATCGTCCAGAACAACTTCAGAAACGTCATCCGTATCGGTGAAGGCGACGAGGTGCGCGACGTGCCGCACCCGCTTTCGCCGGCCGGACTCGGGGCCTACGACTTCGCGATCCGCGACTCTCTGCAGATTCGACTGGGGCCACGCGTACTCGACGTATACGAGGTCCAGCTCCGCCCCAAGGATGATCGCCAGCCCCGCGCTGTCGGCGCGGTGTACATCGACCGTGAAAGCGGAGAAGTCGTCCGCATGGCGTTCAGCTTCACGCGCGCGGCTTTGATCGACAAGGATCTCGAGGACGTTTCCGTGGTGCTCGAGAACGCGCTCATCGAGGGACGTTTCTGGCTCCCCCGCCGCCAGGAGATCGAAATTCGACGTACGGGCTCGTGGCTGGACTACCCGGCGCGCGGCATAATCCGTGGCCGCTGGGAGATTTGCTGCTACCAGATAAACCGCGGCATTCCGCCCAGCTTCTTCATCGGCCCTGAGATCGTGATGGCACCGCCCGGGGAGATGGCGCGGAACCCGTATCCTTTCGTCGGCCGGGTGCTGGATTCGCTGCCGCCGGACGTGCGGGCGGTGACGGACGAGGATGTGAGGAACGTCCAGGAGGAGGCGCGGGCGCTGGTGCGGAGCCAGGCCCTCGCGCGCAGTCGCACCCTGGCCCTGTCGGCGCGGCACGTCTCCGACATCGCGCGATTCAATCGAGTCGAGGGACTCGCTCTCGGCACCGGGTTGTTGCAGCGCGTCGGCGGCGGTCTCGCCGTTGCTGCCTCGGGTCGATATGGGTTCAGCGACAAAGCGCCGAAGGGAAGAGGCGCGCTGGAATATCGAACGGGTGCGGGCTCTTCACTCGTCCTCGCCGCACAGAGAGATTACCGTGATGTCAGCGACGAGCCGGAAACATCCCTGGCCCGAAACACCATCGCGGCGCAGGAATTCGGCAGCGATTACACCGACACCTACGATGTCCGTGCGCTGACGCTCAGCGGATCGCTGGCGCGATTTGGATGGCGTCCGTCGTTCGAGCTGGCGTACGAGCAGCACGCCCCGCTCTCAGTCCACGCTACGCCGGCAAGCGGCCGGTTCGAGCCGACGATCCCGGCTTCAGCACTGCACGAGACCCGCTTTGCGCTGGCCCTCGACCGGTCAACGGGGATTACCTACGGTGGCTTCGAGCTGGGCTCGCGTCTCAGCGCCGAGGGCATTCGACGCCAGAGCGTGGCTTCCGTCCCCCGCGCCGATTTCGTCCGTCCCTCGATCTCGTTCGATATCCAGAAGCCGTTCGGTAGCACCCGGCTGCTGCTGCATACTCTCGCGGCCGGCGTATTCGGCCACGATACCGTTCCGCCGGAGCACCTGGTCTACCTCGGGGGACCGACCACGGATCCTGGTTATGAGTTTCACGAATTCGTCGGACGCGGCGGACTGAGTCAGAGACTCGAGTACCGGTTTCTGGCGCCGTTCTTCCCGATTCCGTTGGGGCGGTTCGGACGCGCCCCGGGAAGCATTACCCTCGCCCCATTCGCGACGGCGGTCTGGATAGCTCACTCGGCGTCCTTCAAGCCGCCTCGCCAGGGCTGGTATCCGGCCGTCGGGCTCGGTGCGCTAACGGTATTCGACGTCCTGCGCCTGGACGTCGCCCGTGGACTCCGCGGCGGACGCTGGACGTTTTCGGCGGACATTGGCCGCGATTTCTGGAGCGTCCTCTAGATCCAGTTCGGCAGGGTTTTCCCGTTATAGAACCGGGTCCACGTCGTCCTCTCTGAGGGGAAAGGGCACCGTAGTCGCGGCGCCTCCGTCCCGCCGACTATTCGACCTCAGGACCCGGTTCATGCCCAGATTCCAGCTCCAGCCGGTCGCGCTCTGCTGCGCGGCGTCGCTCGTACTCTCCGCCTGCGCCAGCACCGGCCAGGTTCGAACCACCCCAGCACAACCGACTGGCTCTTCCGCCGCGACGGCGGCACGGAGCGCGACCCTGGCCCAGGCCGACAGCGCCTGGCAGGCCGGCGCGTACCCTCTGGCGACGGAAATGTACGAGGGCATCCTCGCGCGCGATCCTTCGTCACACATCGCGATGTTTCGCCTGGCGACGCTCCGCTCTTGGGACAATCGGTTCGACGAAGCGATTGCGCTATTCCGCCGGTACAATGCCCTCGAGCCCGACTATTCAGGGGGACGCCTCGCTCTCGCCAAGGTGATCGCCTGGAGCGGCGACTTCCCGACGTCGGTGGCGCTGTACGACTCGGTCCTCGCCCGCGAGCCGAACAATCGGGAGGCCGTCCTCGGGCGCGCGCAGACCCTGGCCTGGGCGAATCGCTTCGACGAGGCGCTTACCGCCTACAAGACCTGGACTGTTGCCTATCCAACCGACCGCGATGCGAGGATGGACTACGCCCGCGCACTGGCGTGGGACGGCCATCTCGGTGACGCCGAAGCACTGTACTCTGAGCTGGCACGGACGGGCAGCGCAAATGCTACCAAAGGATTGGCCCGGGTAATCGGGTGGCGCGGCGACCTTCAGCGCAGTGAAGAGACGTGGCGTCGGGTTCTCGTCACCGACCCCAACGATCCTGAGGCTCTCACCGGACTTGCGCAGATTCTGAGCTGGCAGGGAAGGCAGTCCGACGCCGAGTCGGCGCTGCAGGTTGCCCTCCGGGCGAATCCTGCCTACGGAGACGCCAGAAGCCTGCTGCGGTTTGTCGAGGCCGATTTGCGCCCGAGCGTGACCGTCAGCGGCATCAACAGCGACGACAGCGATAACAATCGTGCGACGGCGCTCGTGTTCGACTATGTCGTCGGAGCGCCGTGGAGCGGCAGCCTCGGCGCGCGCTACACCGAGAGGTGGACCAATTTCGCGGCGATCGATTCGCGCGCAGATGCTGCCAGCATCGCCGCACGTTGGCAGCCTGCCTCGACGACGTGGCTGATCCGCGCCGAAGCCGGCGCCAGCCATCACACGTCGAGTTTCGTCCCGTCAGGAGGTCTGACCAGGACCATCGCCAGTGGCGCCTTCAGCGCCAGCGGCAACATTGCCCGTGCGGTCACCGTCGGCCTCGCCGCCGCCCGTTCGCCGTTCGATGAGACGGCGCTGCTCATCGCCAACGGCGTCATCAGCACAGAGTATTCGGGAGACGCGTCGCTGGCGCTGCCCGCGCGATTCAGCCTCTCCGCCGCTGGGAGTCACGCGCAGCTCACCGGTGGAAGCCGCGGAAACTCGCGCGATGCTTTTTCCGGATCCCTGCGGTGGACCTACAACCGCCAGTGGAGCTTAGCGGCCGGCGCGCGCACTTTCGGATACGACACCACGTCGTCCGACGGCTACTTCGCGCCCAAGCGATATACCCTCGCCGAGGGCAGCATCCGCGGCCATATCGGCGGCAACCTTGGATGGAATGCCGATGCTGATGCAGGTCTGGGCAATCAGAGAATCCAGGTGTTCGGGTCCGGCATCAATTCCAGACTGGCAGAGCGTGGGGTCCTGAGCGCCGGCTATCGCTTCGATCCGGCTCACGAGATCGTCGCAGCCGCAAGCTACGCGAACGTCGCCGCGCCGGGACAGACGGGCGGCAGCGAGTACAACTATCACTCGTTCACGTTGAGGGCGCGCTTCGGATTCTAGCGCGTGGCGGGGTGATCGGGGATAGACCCGAACGCCTTCTGCATCGCCCCGAAGACCGGCTTCACTTCGGCGTGCCACTGGGGGACTTCCCAGGTTGGCCACGTCCAGGTTGCGACTTCAGCAGCTCGCATCGATCGGAGCCCGCGAGGCAGGGTCTCGCCGGCAGACTTTGTTGAGGGATCGTAGCTCTCGACGACGAAGCGGAACCCATCGGTGGTGGCCGACGCCGGCTTACCGGTGGCCGGATTTCCGAAAAGGACGCTGCGTGAAGACGGATCCACCACCTCGAGCATTCCCCACGGAAGCCTGACCTCGATCACCCCGCGCGCCGCATCGGCAAACCAGTCTGCCAGAGTGGTCTCGGATTGCCGGGCGTAGAGCAGGCGATTGCGGTCGTAGCCGAGGGGCGGATAAATCCGTCCGTCGCGGCCGATCCGGCGACGATTGGTGACGACGACGAGTGAGTCCCATTTTCCCGCGTCGTTGGCGACCGTCCGAAACGGTGGGTTGTACACGTACTGAATCGCCTGAGGCTTGCTGCCCGGAATCGGCACCGGCTTATAGAGATTGTAGGGGTGATCCACAAGCACTCGGCTTGCCGACGGACCGGCAAGATCGAGCACGAACTCGAGTCCCACGGGAACGCGCGAACCGGTGTTCGGCAGCCTCGTGTCGCCAAGGTCGAATCGATAGGTGTCGATTCCAATCTGATAGTGGGCGCGCGACCAGTCGATCTTCCCGACGTCCAGTCGGAGGTAGACATACGCCTCGTCGTACGCGAC
>DASXGU010000017.1:0-17224 GCA_036488915.1 Gemmatimonadaceae bacterium
ACTCGGTGACGCCGACGACGATCGAGGCGCCGACGCGGCGCACCGAGGCACCGAGGTATTTCTCGCCGGCCTTTCTTACCTGGCGAAACGCCAGCGGGCGCGCGATGAAGCCCGGAAGGAGATGAATCGTCTGGCGCGTGGTCGCCGAGATCATCTGGTACATGCGGTCCGCGACGATGGTACCGGCACGGGTAAAGATGCTTTCGGCGTCCGGACGCCGGCCGATCAGGCGGGCGATGCCGCTGGCCTCCTGAATGGCGATCATCTGGTTACGCTTCAGCGCGTCCTTGTAGCGGCGGATCTGGGCGATGACAGTGTCGCTCAGGCCCAGTCGCTTGTTGCGATGCTCCTGCACATATTCGACGTCGTCTCCTTCGGGAATATCGACGGTACGTACAGCTTCCAGGAGACTAAGCGGGACTATGGCGTTGACAGTGCCGGGCATTTAGTTGGTGAGCGGAGAGCGCAAGCTAACCGTCGCTCGAATTGCCTTCAAGGAGACCGCAACGTCGCCGTGTCCTCGAAGCAACGACGGGGTGGATTCCGCTGACTGACGCGCTAGCGCGGGCGTTGGCGGGCGGCTTGCTCTCGCTGATCGTGGTCCTCGTCGCGAGGCGCACGCGGACACTCTCTCCAAGCGGCGCCGTCGCGGGGGTGGTGGTCGGCACGATTTCGCTGGCCGCCGGGTGGAGCTGGGGAGTCCTGCTCCTGTCACTGTTCACCACGGCCAGCGCGCTCTCGAGGGTGGGAGAGGCGACAAAGACGGCGCGTCTCGGAGCGGTGCTCGAGAAAGGCCACGAGCGGGATGCAGGACAGGTGCTTGCCAACGGCGGCGTTCTGGCGCTGGCAGCGCTGGGTCAGCTCGTCGCGCCATCGCCTGCCTGGTTCGCCATCGGAGCCGGCGCGATCGCGGCATCTACGGCCGACACCTGGGCGACCGAAGTCGGGACACTCGCCAAAAAGGAGCCCGTCTCGATTCTTTCGGGCAAACGAGTCCCGGCCGGGACTTCGGGCGGGATAACTCTGCCGGGAACCATCGCGGGGTCGCTGGGGGCGCTGTTCATCGCCGCTGAAGCAACGCTCGCCAACTGGCCGGTCTCGCTCGCCGCCGCCGCAGTGGGCGGGATGGCGGGCGCGGTTACAGATTCCGTTCTGGGTGCCACGTTCCAGGAGCGCCGCTGGTGCGATGGCTGCGCGGTATCTACGGAGCGCAGCATCCACACTTGTGGATCAGCGACGAGGCACGCGGGAGGAGTCGAAGGCTTCGACAACGACGTCGTCAATGCGGTCTGCTCCGGGGTAGGCGCTCTGATAGCTTTAGCAGTGTCCCGAATGGCGTAACGGCCGCCCGGCAGGTTGATGACCGCAGACTGCAAGACGACAGCTGATGGCGCGCGGGTCCTGCTCGTGAGCACGAATCGCGAGAGGCAGCCGTACCCGGTGGTGCCGAACGGGCTCGCTTGCGTCGCGTCGGCGCTCGATGCCGCCGGACACCAGGTGCGTTTTCTGGATCTCTGCTTCAGCAGAGATCCGATGGCCACCGCGCGCGGCGCGGCGCGCGCATTCCGCCCGGACGTCATAGGAGTCTCGGTGCGAAACATCGACAACAGCGACGCCATCGCGCTCCGTCACTACACCCCGGAGGCGCGGGACGTCCTTCGCACTCTGCGCGGAGCGGCGCCCGAAGCAAAGATCGTCGCCGGGGGCGCGGCGTTTGGCGTGGCGCCCGAGGCGCTGTTCCGCGAGCTGGGCGTCGATTACGCGGTAGCAGGGGACGGCGAGCGCGCCAGCGTAGCGCTGGTCAACGCTCTTCAGTCGGGAGCCCCAATCGAGGCGTCCCCCGGGATCGTCCGGGATCGCAACGGCACCGTGACCTTCACTCCACCTGGGGAAGACGCCGATCTCGACTCACTGGCCTCGCCCCAGCTGCATCGATGGATCGACCTCGCCCGTTACCAGCGGCACGGCGCGACCATTCCCATCCAGACCAAGCGCGGCTGCGTCTACAAGTGCATCTACTGCACATACAGAAACGTCGAGGGCTGGGGGTACCGCACGAGGGATCCCGAGCTGGTCGCCGACGAGATCGAAGAGCTCAAGCGCGAGGCGGGCGTTCGCCATTTTGACTTCGTCGATTCGACCTTCAACTCGCCGCCCGGCCATGCACTGGCGGTGTGCGAGGCAATCGCGCGGCGCGGGCTCGGTGTCAGGCTCGATACCACCAATTTCACTCCCGCGACGGCGTCTCCCCAACTGCTGGCGGCGATGAAGAGCGCCGGCTTCCGCACTCTGGGGATCACCGCCGAGAGCGCAAGCGATGCTGTCCTCGACAAGCTGGAGAAGGGGTTCAGCGCCGCCAAAGTTCGCGAGGTCGCCGAGCGCGTCGAGCTCCACGGCATCAGGACGCTCTGGATTTTTCTCGTCGGCGGCCCCGGTGAGACGCCCTCCACTCTGGAGGAGACCCTCGAGTTCGCGAAGTGGCGTCTGGAAAGAGGCGAAGCCGTCTACACCACCGTCGGGCTGCGCATCTATCCGGGGACGACGCTGCATCGCATCGCCATCGCCGAGGGCGTAGTTCCCGCGGACTCCACCCTTCTCGACCCGACGTTCTACTTCTCGAGCTCGCTGGTGTTCGACGACGCCGTCGCGCGACTGAAGCGCTTCGCCGCGGATCACCCGCGATTCATGTTCTCGGCTGATTCGCGCTCGGTGGTGCTACCCTACCTCACTCGCGCGGCGTCGGTGCTGAGGCTGCCCCGACCGCACTGGCAATACATGGGACTGTTTCAGCGCGTCACGCGCGCGATTGGATAGCGTGGCGCATCTGGACGCTGAGGTGATCGTAGTAGGAGGCGGGCCCGCCGGCGCGTCCACGGCCCACGCGCTGGCCCGCGAAGGCGTGGATGTGCTCGTGCTCGACAGAGCAACCTTCCCTCGCGACAAGGTGTGCGCCGAGTACCTGAGCCCCCAGGCGTCGCGGGTTCTCTCCGACATGGGGGTGCTGGAGAAGATCGAGGCGACTGGTCCTGCCCACCTGCGCGGCATGAGAGTGCGAGCGCCAAACGGCCAGGTGGCCGACGGCGAGTTCGCAGCGAATCACGGATTTCGCGGCTTCCGCGACAAAGGGCTCGCCATCAGGAGGACGGTTCTCGACGAGATCGTGCTGCGCGGGGCAGAGTCGGCCGGAGCGCGCGTGGAAGAGTCGACCCGCATGACCGATCTCCTGCGCGACCAAACGGGCCGTGTCACCGGGGTCAGTGTCACCGGGCCCGACGGCCGGCAGCGCTCGCTGCGCGCGCGGTACGTCGTTGGCGCAGACGGCCTTCGCTCGGTGGTCGGGCGCAGGCTCGATCTGGTGCGAACGAGCAGGATCTGGCCGCGGCGAATCGCGTTCGTGGCGCACTACCGGAAGGTGGAGGATGTGTCCGACATCGGTGAGATGCACGTCCACCACGACGGCTACTTCGGAATGGTCGACGTCGGCGGCGGGCTCGTCAACGCGGCGGTAGTGATTCCGCAGTCGCGCGCTGGCGAAGTCGGCGACGACAAAACGCGTTTCTTCGAGAGCTGGATCTCGTCTCGGCCACAGCTCGCCGGGCGGTTCGCCGGGGCGGAGCGCGTCACCCAGGTGAGGGCGACCGGGCCTTTCGCGACCATCTCGCGCCGGCCATGGGCTCCCGGTGCCGCTCTGGTCGGCGACGCCGCCGATTTCTTCGATCCGTTCACTGGCGAGGGCATCTACTCCGCGCTCCGCGGCGGTGAGCTGCTGGCGCCCTATCTGGTCGAAGCGATGGGCCGAGGCACCAGGGACGAGGAGTCGATACTTTCCGGCTACGAGCGGGCGCGACGCCGCGAATTCGGTGGCAAGTGGAAGCTCGAGCGAATTGTCGGGATGGCAATCGCGTACCCGTGGCTTCTGAACAACGCTGCCACGGTGCTGTCCAGGCGCAAGGATCTGGCGGACCTTCTCACCGGCGTCGCGGGTGATTTCATTCCTGCGGAGCTCGTTCTCAGCCCGCGCTTTCTATTCACGATTTTCATTTCTCCGGCATTCCGATCTTGAGCCTCACTCCGTCGTCACATCCAGTCAGCTCGGACGAGTTTCGCGCCGTGCTGGGCCGATTTGCATCGGGGGTCACCGTCGTCACCACCCGCGGCGCCGACGGGGCGGATCACGGCATGACGGTGAGCGCCTTCTGCTCGCTCAGCCTCGACCCGGCGCAGATTCTCATCTGCATCGAGAAGACGGCGTCGGTGCATCCGGCGCTGGTCGAGGCCGCGCGTTTCGTGGTCAACATTCTGTCGGCCGACCAGGAGCACATAGCGCGTCGGTTCTCCACTGTGGACGTCGATCGCTTCGACGGAGTGGGATTCGCGAGATCCGCCGACGGATGCCCGATTCTCGACGACGTCCTCAGCGTCATCGAGTGCCGCCGGGTAGCGCTGCACGATGGCGGCGATCACACGATCATCGTCGGTGAGGTCGAAGCATCGCGGGTGGAGTCGGGCAGTCCCCTTCTCTATTACCGTGGCGGCTACGCCCAGCTAGAGCGCTAGAGCGGTGCTCGACATGCTGACGCCGTCGCGAAAAAGGGGTGTGGAGATTCTCGATCTGCCCGACGTCGATCCGAAGCTCGTCGCGCGCTCGCTGGAGGACGTCGTGCGGGCGAATACCTGGTTCGGCGGCAGGAGCTCGGCGCTCGACGAGTTTCGACGAGTGCTGCCCGACCTTGGATCGGCGGCGTCGCTGCTCGACGTCGGCACCGGGCTCGGCGACATCCCCTGCGGCGCGCGCGAGCTGGCGGAAGAGAGCGGCGTTCGGCTGACAACCATCGGACTCGACTCCGCCGGGGTTCTGGCGTCCGCCTGTCGGAACTCGCTCGATCATTCAGTCTGTGGCAATGCGCTTCACTTGCCCTTCGCCGACCATAGCATCGACGTGGTGATGTGCTCGCAGGTGCTTCATCACTTCGTCAATCCCGACGCCGCAATCGTGTTGAGGGAGATGAACCGCGTGGCGCGCGTGCGGGTGATCGTGAGCGACATCAGACGAAGCTGGCTGGCGGCCGCCGGCCTGTGGCTGCTCTCCTTTCCCCTTCGATTTCATGCCGTTAGCCGCCACGACGGTGTCGTTTCGGTGCTGCGGGGGTTCACGCCGCAGGAGCTGTCCGATACAGTCCAGCAGGCGATCTCGCGGAGGCCGATATCACGTCGGCGCCGCGGATTCAGGGTGACCACAAGCTGGACCCCGGTGGAAGGATGACGAACGGCACGGCGCGTTCCTTCGAGCTTGGACCGATGCCGCTCGGACGTCCGATGGTGACGGTGGACGAGCGTTTCGTTCGCGCACCGGTGGACGTGATCTTCGACATAGCGAGCAGAGTGGAACAGTGGCCGGCATATCTACCGCATTACCGATACGTGCGATTCCGCGATCAGCGCGCCGATGGCGGTGGCGCGGTCGAGATGTCGGCCAATCGCCCCTTCGACATCCCGGGTCTCGACGCCGTTCGCCTGAATTGGCCGACATGGTGGCTGTCGGAGATGTCCGTCCGCAAATCCCAGCCCTCGATTCGATTTCGACACACCCGGGGTATCACGAAGGGAATGGATGTGGAATGGACATTCACCCCAACCCCGGGCGGGACGCACGTTCGGATCCTGCACGTGTGGGATGGACCTTCCATCCCCTGGATTGGGGTGTGGGCGGCGATGTACGTGATCGGTCCGGTCTTCGTGCACGGAATCGCATCGCGAACCCTCGCGGGGCTCGCGGAGGTCGCCGAGCGCGAAACCAGCAACCGAGTGATAACCAGAGATGATGGCTAACAGGCGCAGAGTAGTGATAACGGGGATCGGCCCTATAACTCCGATCGGCACCACGCGCGACGAATTCTGGTCTGGGCTGCAGCAGCAGCGCTCGGCGGTCAGATCGCTGACGAGATTCGATCCGTCGCAATTCCGCAGTCACAACGCGGCGGAGATCAACGACTTCGTCCCCGGCGACCATCTCGACAACAAGAAGGCGAAGCGGCTCGACCGCTTTTCCCAGTTCTCAGTCGTAGGAGCGCAGATGGCTCTGGCCGATGCGAATCTCGACCTGTCGAAGGAGAACAAGGAGCGGGTCGGCGCGAACATGGGGACCGCGCTCGGCGGCGTCAGTTACGCCGAGGGTCAGCTGGCGGTGTATCTGCAGCAGGGTTTGCGCGCCGTTGACGCGACGCTGGCACTGGCGGTATTTGGCGGCGCGGCCAGCTGCAACATCGCCATCGAGCTCGGCGTCATGGGGCCGAACTCCACCAACGCGATGAGCTGCGCGTCTGGGACCATTGCCATCGGCGACGCGTTCCGGCAGATCCGCGACGGCTACGCCGACGTGATGATCGCCGGCGGCGCGGAGGCGCCGCTCGCGCCGTTGTGTTTCGGAGCGTTCGCGCTCATTCGCGCGATGTCGACGCGGAACGATGAGCCAGAATCGGCGTCGCGCCCTTTCGACAAGGACCGCGACGGCTTCGTGATGGGCGAAGGCGCCGCCGTGCTGGTGCTCGAGGAATACGAGCGCGCGAAATCGCGCGGAGCGAAGATCTACGCCGAAGTGGCGGGGTATGGCACCACCAACGATGCACACCACATGACGGCGCCGCGGCCGGACGGATCCCAGGCAGCGCGGTCTATGCGCCTGGCGCTGGCCGACGCGAACGTCTCCGGCGACGAGATCGAGTACGTGAACACCCACGGCAGCTCGACTCCGCTCAACGACTCCACGGAGACGATGGCGATCAAGCAGGTGCTCGGGGATCGCGCCTACAAGATTCCGATGAGCGGCACCAAGGGATACTACGGTCACGCCCTTGGCGCTTCGGGCGCGATCGAGACGGCGATCTGCGCGCTGGCGATGGACCAGGAGTGGTTGCCGCAGACGGTAAATCTTCAGGTCGCGGACCAGGCCTGCGATCTCAATTTTCTGCCGCGCGCGGGATGCAGCCAGAGGGTCGAGCACATCCTCACCAATTCCTTCGGGTTCGGCGGTATAAATGCCGCGCTTGTCCTGCGGCGAGTTACTTAGAGACCGCGCTCAGGCCAGACTCAAGACTGAGGACTACCGGTAGAGCTCTACTCGCCTTCAACCGTAACGTGGTGAGGGGTGTGGGTAGCGTAGTTGCCGGTTGCCGGGGGTAGTTGCCGGTTGCCGGGGAATAGAGCGTTTGCGCCCCGTGATTCTGTTACTCAGCCGGTTCCGCCCCAAGCCCATAGCGGGTAGTCTTTAGTGCTCTATCGCAGTTGCGGCGTCAAATAGTTCAGGCAACACCTGCAATCAACAATCAAGGGGCAGCAATAATGCGCGACGCATGGCGCCATTTCGCATCTGAATTCATCGGCACCTTCGCCCTCGTCTTCGTGGGCAGTGGCGCCATCATGACGGCGCGGATTTCCGGGACGACGGCCGGCCTGGTCGAGGTCGCGCTCGCCCACGGCTTGATCCTGGCCGTAATGGTGAGCGCGCTGATGCGCGTTTCGGGGCACTTCAATCCGGCTGTGACGCTGGCGTTTCTGGCGACGCGCAGAATCGAGGCGATGATGGCCGCGCTCTACGTCGTGGCGCAGATCCTCGGCGCGGTCGTGGCAGCGTACGCACTCAAGGCGGCTTATCCGGACGCCGTATTCGTCGCAACGCGCGGCGGCGGACAGGCGGTCGCGCTCGACATCACGGGTGGCCAGGCCTTCATCCTCGAAGCTGTGGCGACGTTCTTCCTGGTCTTCGTCATTTTCGGCACGGCCGTGGATCTGCGCGGTCCGAAGATCGGCGGTCTGGCCATCGGCTTCGTGGTCGCGGCCGACATTCTGGCGATCGGACCGCTGACCGGCGCGTCCATGAATCCGGCCCGGTCATTCGGCCCGGCGGTGGCGAGCGGAGTCTACGAGGCGCAGCTCTTATACTGGGCGGCTCCGATTACCGGTGCATTGATCGCCGGCCTGCTCTACGAGTTCCTGTTCATGCGGCGCGGCCGGGAGCCGGTCGATCACGGGGAGCTCAAGCCCTAGGACTCAGGCGGGTCGCTGGCCCTTGACCGACGGCCGCAGGCGATGCGCGAAAAGCAAAAACAGCAACGCGAGCACCGCCTGCGCCAGCATCAGGGCGCCGGCGAGCACCGGCGCCATTTCCATGTCGGCGTTGTTGATGTTGTGGATGATCCCCTGGATCAGGCCGCCGGCACCGACGCAGGCAGCGAGTCCCTCTCCGGCGAACAGCGCGCCGGTGGCGAGGTCACCCCACCGATCGAGGTCCCCGCGTATGTAGAGAAGGGTGTAGCCTCCCTGAATGAGCAGCGAGCCGCCGATGAACAGCACGATGATCGGCACCCTGCTGGGCGTCATCGCCCAGGTAGCGATGAGGATGAGGCCGCCGGCGCAGTTGGCGATCGAGGCAAGCATTAAAAGCAGGCTCAGCATTTTGGCTCCGGGCTTGGGAGGAACCGGGTCTATCGGCTATCCAAACGTAGGCGCCTACTTTGTAATGTCAAGTACTTTGTAGCTCAGGACTCGGTTGGGGCCCCCGCCGCCTGCCAGGCGCGCCAGCCGCCGGCCAGCGACGCGACGTTGGTGTAGCCCATTTTCTGGAGGTTGTCGGCGCTGAGTGCCGAGCGAAAGCCACCGCCACAATAGAGAATCAGCTCGGCGCCCTTGTCCGGGAATCGGGCCTCGATGTCCCGCTCAATCACGCCCTTGCCGAGGTGCTGGGCGCCGAGCGCGTGGCCCGCGGCCCACTCCTCGTCCTCGCGAACGTCGACGAGGACCGCCTTGCCGTCTTCCAGCCGTTTCCGGGTCTCTCGGACGTCGATCTCGCGCACCCTTGTCTTGGCGTCGTCGACGAGCTTGAGAAAGGCCGGCGAGTGCTTCACAGCCCCGATGGCACCCGCTTGCCCGTGAGCTGTCTCAGCCCGAGGTGCGCGCTTCGCCGCGCGACCAGCTCGGCCGCCGCGACTGCCGCAGCCGACAACGCAGTCCACGCCAGCGCCTGCGGCCAGCTCTCGTCGCTCCGCCATGGCTTCTCGGGCGGTTCCTCGTGTTTGAGCGCGCGCCATCCGCTATCGAGTCCGCGCTCCACCAGCCGCCCCGCCACCATCGCCGCTCCCGCGCCAACGAGGAGCCAGGTCGCCTTTCGGGAATTCACCTTCTTCTTCACTTCAACCACCGTCGAGTTGGACAAACGAGAATGGCAAAGCGAATGCCGCCATCACTCCTACCAACCTTCGCGTTTCTTGAGGGCGGTGATGTGCCCGACGTGGTGCCGGCCATGCCAGGCGTAGAGACCGAGCATCTGCTTCAGCGTCAGCACGCGGCCGTGCTCCGGGTGCCTCAGACCCCGATTGAAATCCGCCTCGTCCATCGATCTGAGCAGCGCGACCCAGCGCATGTGCAGGGCATCCAGCAAATCGAGTGATACTTCGATCGGCACGCGTCGCGAGTCGCCCAGCTCCGCCCACGCCGCTTCATCGTAGGGCTTGATGGTCGGCTCGTCTTCGGTGAGCGCCAGCTTGAATCGCGTGTAGGCGTTCAGATGGCTGTCCGGCACGTGATGCACAACCTGTTTCACGGTCCATCCGCCGGGCCGGTAACGCGTCTCCAGCTGGTCGCGCGTGAGACCGGCGACGGCGGACCGCAAAGTGCCGGGGGCTTCTGCAATGATGGCGATCAGCCGCGGAATGTCTGCTTCGCTGATCGGCGCATCCCAATCGAATTTCCCGACGGGATAGCGTAGGTCGGTTTCCTGCGCGGTAGTGGTCATGGCGATGATCGGGTTAGGCGATTCGCTCCGGCAAGTGCACCGAAACGTGGGAACCGTCAGCGATGAACGCGGATGTCGGCCCTCCGTGGAGTATAGTGGCAAACGGCTCGTCGTAGAATTCCCGCAGCCGTCCGTCGATCTCCCAGCGCGTGTTTGGCCAGATATTCCAGCGCGGATGCTCGACGCGGTACTCGATCGTGCCGCCATCGCGCTGTCTGGTGTAACCCCACTGGCGATGCGAGAGGAACTCCTCCTCCGATCCAGCGGCGAGCGCCTCGAGACCGGACTCGACGTGGAGTGTGATTCTGCACACCTCGGTGGGCCCGCCGAACTGGTACTCGACACTTTGCAGCTCGCCGCTGGTCTGGAGGATGGTGTGCTGCATCGGCTCGGTCCGGTACGGCTCGTTGTAGGTGAGCTTGGCCATCTCCGCGACCAGGGGCCGTGGCACCATCTCCCTCAGGAACACGACGCCGGCACGACGCTCACCGCTGACATCCCGGCGCGCGTAGAAGCGCAGGTTTACTTCCTCGAAGTTCTGGTGAAAAAAGGCCGGCAGGGACAGCACGTGCGTGTCGAGAAACAGAAATCCGACCATGCTGATGAAATGACGACCCTTGTAGTCGTCGAGCTCGGTGCCGCTCGGCAGGCGGGGGGCGAGAATCGCGGGGTCTACCTCGTAGTTGAGCATCGCGAGGTAGCGCCAATCTGCGGTCAGAAATGTGGGCTTCATCTCAGTGAGTCATGTCGCCCCGCGGCAGCCTGTGCGCTAGCTACAGCCTTCCACCCACTTCACCTCGGGCAGCCGTCCGCCCCGAAACGCCGTCACGTGCTTGCCGTCGGTCTCGAAGACGAGCGCCTTGCCGGCACTGGCGCTGTCGCCGGGGACGGTCATGTAATGACCGCCTTCTATGTACTTGTGCGGCGCCACCTGGACGTCATCGCCGTAAACGCTCCTCACCTTGTCTTCGCTGTCGCCGATCTTGACGCCGTCCTCGGTGGTGACGACGCCGGTATCGACGTCGATGCGGGCGATCTTGCCGTCGACGACCATCACGTTCACGCCGTCGGGAATTCCGGCGCCCACGGCGGGATATACCCAGTCACATTTCGGGTTCCGCGTCGGGTTGTCGTTGAGCAGGCCCATGTTGACGGCGTCGCTCAGATTCATCCCGATCTGAATCGGGCCAATGCCATCTTCACTGACCGCCATGTCGCTGGCCGTATCGCGCGCGCTGTCTCGGGGCGCTGCCCTGCCCTTCACGACCGAATCGTTCTCGCGTCCGCACGCGGCGATCAGCGAAACGACGATCATCACCGTTGCGAATGCCGCTGTCGTCGAGCGTTGCGTCTTCATTTATCGTCCTCCGCCGCCGGCTGGTCGCCGCGGCGCCGAATGATTAGGTGCCGACCTGGTGAAACCTTTCATGGTAGCGGTCGATGGATTCGTTGATGACCCTGGCCGCCACCTCGCTCTTCTCCCACCCGATGATCTCGACCCGCCTGCCCTCGAGGTCCTTGTAGATATGGAAGAAATGCTCCACTTCCTTCAAATAATGCTGTGAAAGGTCGGCGATGTCGAAATACTCGTGGTAATACGGGTCGTGACAGGGCACCGCCAGAATCTTGTCGTCCGGCTCGCCGCGATCCAGCATCTTGAGCACTCCCAACGGACGGCAGTCGATCTGGCACCCCGGAAACGTCGGCTCATTGATGTGGACGAGCACGTCGAGTGGGTCCCCGTCTTCGTGCAGCGTGCGGGGGATCAGGCCGTAATCGCCGGGATAGTGCACCGCCGAGTAAAGCACGCGGTCGAGACGGATCATGCCGGTCGCCTTGTCCAGCTCGTACTTGTTGCGGCTGCCGCGCGGTATCTCGATCACCGCGGTGACGTTGTCGGGAGGATGGATGCCGGCCGGGAGATCGTGCCAGGGATTGATGTTCACGTGGTGATCCGGTCCATCGTTCCCTTGTAGCTCATTGGCTCCTCATCGACGCCGAAGTTGCGGTCGGCAAGATCCGCAACGCGGCTCATTTGCGCCGGTGACAGGTCGGGCTTGTCGGATGCTTCGGCGAACTCGCGGAGCTGCTCCATGTCATAGATGTTGGGCAGGGTCGTCACCACCAGCGGCTCCGCCAGCAGCCACTTGAGCGCGGCCTGGCCGAGCGTCATCTGCGTGGTGAGAAAATCGAGAGTGCGAATTTTTTTGAGTCCGTTGGTCAGCCACGACCGGGGGCGGTGCCGGCGGTGGTCGTTGGCAGCGAAGACGGTGTCTTCGCTGTACTTGCCTTCCAGCATCCCCGAGGCGTGGGTGACTCGGACGTTGAAGCAGCAGCTCGGAGCGAACTCCTTCGCGGCTTCGATCATCGGCGTGCCGGGATGCTGCTCGAGGATGTTCCAGATCATCTGGATGGTGCCGATGTCGCTCTCGCGCTCGCACAGCTCCACCGCTTCGTAAAGCCAGCCAATGGCCGGCCCGAACGCCGCGCCCCAGACGCGGATGAGCCCTTCGTCTTTCATCTCGCGCAACGCCTGCCAGATCGATGCGTCGCGCACGTGCTCCATCTTGATGTTGTGGAGCTGGAGCACGTCGATGTGGTCGGTCTCCAGCCGCTCGAGGCATTTGTCGAGCGCGAAGCGCATGTAATCGCGGTCGAACTTCTGCGGCAGCTCGCTCTGCCCCCGACGCGATGTTTGCGCGGCTGCGTCGTATATGTCGTAGCCGATCTTGGTCGAGTACACGACATCGCCGCGCCGGCCCCGGAACGCGGTCGCCAGCTGGCGCTCGCCGCGGCCATTCCCGTAGGTGTCGGCGGTGTCGAAGAAGTTGATCCCGTAAACCGAGCTGGCGGTGCGAAGCATCTCGACCGCTTCTTCATCGGTCTTCTCCCCCCACCAGCCGGTGGAGAGCGTCCAGGTGCCGAAGCCGACCTCGCTGGTGCTGATGTCGGTACCGGGAAACTGCCTATAGCGCATCTGCGGTGGGGAAATCGTGGATCATGAAAATAACCGCGCGGAGAACATGGCGCCGGTCACGAACTATCTGAGCTTGCCGATCCAGCTGACGATGGTAGGCGCCAGCTCGGGTACCAGTGGAATCGTCGGATCGGTGTAGAGCTTGAGCTGCGTCATGCGATCGTCGGTGTCGGTAGCACGATAGACGTGGTTCGCCGACGGGATGATCACCAGCGTGGCAGCGGGCTGCGCCGCTTTGAGAGCGCGCGCGTCGCCTTCCGAGACCTGGATGTCGCGAGCTCCCTGCACGATCAACACGGGCACTTTCACTTTCGCTATCTCCGCGGCAGGATCGTACCGTGACCACGTCTGCATGAATCGTCGGTTGACGGGCTGCAGCAGTGACAAGAGTCCGGGCAGGACATCGCCAGTCGGCTCACCGCGTAAGTACCGGGCCGAAGCAGAATCCCATTTCACCAGCTCGTCGGGGGGCAGCTGTTTCGCCAGCTGCTCCCGCATCACAGTCATGATCGGCCGGCCGGCTCCAGACATCATCACGATGCCGGCTGCCGGCGCCCCCCTGTTCACCGCCTGCAGCACGAGCCCTGCCCCTTCGCTGTGTCCGAGGAGGATGACCTTCGAGAATCTTCGGTCGGCGGCGAGTGCGCGAGCTCCGGCGATGACGTCGGCCACGAAATCGTCGATCGACAGCGACGCCAGGTCGAGCTTCCGCAGATTGTCGCCGAGGACGCGCTTATCGTAGCGAAGAGAGGCGATGCCGGAATCGGCGAGCTGCCACGCCAGCTGGGCGTAAAGGTTGGAGTTGTTCTGCGCGCGAAGTGGCCCGGTGGAATTGCCATTGCGATCGGTGGGACCGGATCCGGCGACGATCAGCACCACCGGCACTGGCGACCGGGCTTTGGCCGGAACTGTCAACGTACCCGCGAGCGACAGATCTCCACTCCGAAATGCGAACGGCGATTCGACCACCGATTTCGGGGCGACGGTGTCGACTCTCACGGGCTGGGTGGGAGTCTGCGCTGCAAGCGAATTCACGGCCAGGGCGCTAAGAAGTAGTGGGGCGTATCGGGACACGTGTGCTCCATGCATGGCTGAGGGGTTCAAAGCTGCTGCGCGGCGGCGGTCGCGAAGTAGGTCACGATAAAATCGGCGCCTGCGCGTCTGATGCCGAGGAGGGATTCCATCATCACGCGTTCCTTCTCGATCCAGCCGCGGTCGGCGGCGGCGCAGATCATCGCGTACTCACCGCTCACCTGATAGGCCGCCACCGGATAACCAGTCTCGATCTTCACGCGAGAGACGATGTCGAGGTAGGGGCCGGCAGGCTTGACCATCACCGCGTCGGCGCCCTCGTCGATGTCGGCGCGCACTTCGCGCATCGCCTCTTCGGCGTTGCCGGGATCCATCTGGTATCCGCGCCGATCACCCGTCTGCGGCGCTGACTCCGCCGCCTCGCGGAACGGCCCGTAATACGCCGACGCGTACTTCGCGGCGTAGCTCAGGATGGCCACCTGCGACAACCCCTCGCCGTCCAGCGCCGAGCGTATCGCCTGGACCCTGCCATCCATCATGTCGCTCGGCGCAACTACGTCGGCGCCGGCGCGCGCGTGTGAAAGGGCCGCGCGCGACAACAGATCGAGAGTCGCGTCGTTGTCGACTTCACCGTTGCGCAGAACTCCACAGTGACCGTGGTCGGTGTACTCGCACATGCAGACGTCGGTGATCACCACGATGTCGGGGATCTCTTTCTTGAGCGCGCGCACCCCCGATTGGACGGCACCGTTCTCGTCCCACGCCGAACTGCCGGTCGCGTCCTTGATCTCGGGAACTCCGAAAAGAATGATTCCGCCGACCCCCGCTTTTGCCGCGGACTCGGCGTCGCGGAGCATTTCATCGACCGACGTCTGGTTGACGCCCGGCATGGACCCGACGGGCCGGCGAAGCCCTTTCCCGTCGCGGACGAAAACGGGCAGCACCAGCTGCGACGGACTGAGCTGGGTCTCGCGAACGAGGTTGCGCAGCGCGGCTGTCCGGCGCAGGCGCCTGGGTCGGTACTGGGGAAAAGCTGACACCTTACTCCGGTTGCGGGGCGGGAAGCTTGGACAGCTGCCGAAGCTCGACGAGGAGGCTGCCACCCCCGCGCGAGCGGATCTCCGCGGCGAGTGCCTCACCTGCCGCCTCCGGCGAATTGGTGATCGCCCTGGATCCGCGCACGATGTGACGGCCGGTGACGTCGGCGAGCATACCATATAATGTAGGTCCGCTGGGTCCGTCGCCGACCAAAGCGCCGATGGGAACCTGACACCCCCCCTCGAGCGCGGCAAGAAAAGCGCGCTCGGCGCTGGTGGCGATCGAGGTCGGGCCGTGGTTGAGCGGCGCGAGCAGAGACTCCATCCGCGGATCATCGCTTCGCGCCTGGACGGCGATCGCACCCTGGCCCGGAGCAGGCAGCCAGTCAGGCGGCTCGAGGAACGCCGTGATGCGCCGCTGCACCTCGAGGCGAATCAGCCCGGCCGCCGCCAGGATCGCCGCGTGAACGGTGCCGCGCTCGACTTTGCTCAGTCGGGTGGGAACGTTGCCGCGTAGCTCGACGACCTCCAGATCGGCTCGCCGCGCCAGCAATTGCGCGCGGCGCCGCAGGCTCGATGTCCCAACGCGTGATCCCGGCGGCAGATCTTCGAGACTTTCGGCGCCGGTCTGACGGTTTACCACCAGCACGTCACGGGGATCCTCGCGCTCCAGCTGAGCGACGATCCGGAGTCCGTCGGGTGATTCCGTCGGCAGATCCTTGAGTGAGTGAACGGCGCAATCGATCTTGCCTTTCGCCAGAGCGACCTCCAGCTCGCGGGTGAACAATCCCTTGGCGCCGATCTCGCTCAGCGGTTGATCGAGCTTTTTGTCGCCGGTCGTCTTGAAGGTGACCAGCTCCGATGCGATCCCTCGGGCAAGCAGGGCGCTCTCGACGAGGCGGGCTTGTCGCAGCGCCAGCTCGGATGCCCGCGTTCCGATTCTGACGACCGCCGATTCGGTCTTCTTCCTAGACGGCACTTACGACAGCCGCCGCGAGTCCATCGAGCGTGGATTCGTCGGCTTCGGCCTTCACCTCGATGCCGGTCTCACGAAGCGCTTCCGACGTTTGCGGTCCGATGGAAGCTGCCGGAACACGGAGCGCGAGCTCCTCTCCCACTGCATCGACGTATCCACGCACCGCGGAGGCCGACGTGAAGGTCACCAGATCGATCTTCCCGCCTTCGATCGCGCGTGCCAGCCTCTCCGCGCCCTCTCCGTCGACGATGGATCTGTAGGCCTCGATCACCGTGACTTCCGCGCCCAGCTCGCGGAGGCCGTCGGGCAGGGTCTCTCGCGCTCCTTCGGCGGTGACGTACAGCACTTTCTTACGGGCTACATCGTCGCGCGCGCCGAGTGCCTCCAGCAATCCCTCGGCGACGAACCGCGCCGGCAGCACGTCGACGGCAATTCCGCGCTCGAGCAAAGCGCCGGCCGTGGCCGGTCCGACCGCCGCGATCTTCAGTCCGGCCAATGCGCGGGCGTCGCGAGCTTCGCCGAGGAGCTGCTCCCAGAAAATGGAAACGGCGTTCTGGCTGGTGAAAATCAACCAATCGTATGCCGACAGACGCCTGATTTCCACCCGCAGAGGAGCGAGATCCAGACGAGCGACCTGCGTTGCCGGCATCTCGACCACGTCCGCTCCGAGCTCGCGCAGTTTTTCGGTGAGCGCGGGCGCCTGCTGGCTGGACCGGGTGACGACGATGCGACGACCAAAGAGTGGCCGCTTCTCGAACCATGCGAGCTCGTCGCGGAGGACGACCGACCAGCCGATGATGGTGATTGCAGGCGCACCGATTTTTTCGTCTTCGGCTTTGGCGGCGATGGTCTCCAGGGTCCCGACGACCGTGCGCTGGCGCGAGTGCGTCCCCCACTCGATCGTAGCGGCAGGCATCTCGCCCGCCATCCCGCCCTTCATGAGAGCCTGGACGATGGCGGGAAGACTCTTCACCCCCATGTAGAGAACGATGGTGCCCCCGGATCTGGCGAGCGCTTCCCAGTTGGTCTGGGTGGTTGGCTTGCCGGGATCTTCGTGGCCGGTGACGAACGTCACCGAAGTGGAGAGCCCGCGATGGGTAACCGGAATGCCGGCGTATGCCGCGGCGGCGATCCCGGCGGTGATACCCGAGACGATCTCGAAGGGAACCGACGCGTCATTCATCGCCTGGGCTTCCTCGCTGCCGCGCCCGAAAACGAACGGGTCGCCGCCCTTGAGACGGACGACGCGTTTCCCGTCGCGGGCGAGCCTGACGAGCAGCTCGTTGATCTCCTCCTGGGTCACCGGGACCTTGGCGCCGCCCCGCTTGCCGACGTAGTAAAGCTCCGGTCTGCCGGTGGCGCGCGCGCCTGGCGGCAGCAGCGCGGAGTTGGCCAGCGCATCGTAAACGACGGCA
>DASXGU010000067.1:0-3918 GCA_036488915.1 Gemmatimonadaceae bacterium
CACCCACGGCGAAAAGAACTACGTCCCGTTTCTGGTGCAGGGAGGGTTGGGACTGTCTGACCGTGATCGGTACTCGAGCACGGATACCGCGGCGGTGGCGCTGCGAGCGCGCTACAGGCAATACATCGCAAGGATGCTTGGGCTCGCCGGCTTCGACGATGCCGAGCGGCGGGCCGATGCGGTGATGGCGCTGGAAACTGCGCTCGCGCAAAGCCACGCCACCGCGGAAGCGTCGGGCAATGATCGCAACGCCGATAATCTCTGGGCGCGGGCCGATTTCGCGCGGGAAGCGCCCGGAATGAATTGGTCCGACTTCTTCGACGGGGCGGGCCTCGGCAACCAGCAATCGCTGGTTGCCTGGCAGCCGACGGCGGTCAGAGGTCTGGCCTCCCTGGTCGCCTCGGCATCCCTGGACAGCTGGAAGGACTATCTCCGTTTTCACGTCATCGACCGATACGCCGATGTGCTACCGCGCGCCTTTGCGCAGGAGGCCCTGGCGATGCGCGCTGGTGAGGCGCCGCCTTCCCGCGACCAGCGGGCTCTCGCGGCAACCCAGACGGCTCTGAGCGAAGCGGTGGGCCGCATCTACGCCGAGACGTATTTTCCAGCCCGGCAAAAGGCGAGGGTGCGCGAGATAGTGAGTAACGTCGCGTCGGCATTCGCCCGGCGCGCCGAGACCGCCCAATGGATGTCGCCCGCCACCAGGCGGATGGCGCTGGCCAAGCTAAGAGAGCTGTACGTCGGGATCGGCTATCCGGATCGGTGGGAGGACTACTCCGACCTGCTAGTGGACGCGCACGACCCGATCGGCAATCTTCGACGCGCCGGCGATCGCGACTACAGGCTGGCGGTCGGCCGCATCGGTAAGCCCATAGACCGAACTGCGTGGCTGATAGCGCCGCAGACCGCGGGGGCAATCCTGGTGTTCGAGCAGAACGCGTACGACTTCGCTGCTGCTCTCCTGCAGGTTCCGAAATTCGATCCGGACGCATCGGATGCAGCGGCGTACGGTGCGATAGGAACCGTCATAGGACATGATGTGACCCATTTCGTTGACATGCTTGGCGCGCAGTACGATCTCGATGGCCGCGCCCGCCGGTGGTGGACGGCCGACGATTCCGTCCGCTTCCAGGCGGTGGCGGCGCCCCTCGATGCGCAATTCTCTGCGTATCATCCCCAATCGGGTCTGGCCGTCGACGGCAAGCTGACGCAAACCGAGAACGTTGCCGACCTCGGGGGTCTCGTCGCGGCGCTCGACGCCTATCATGCGACGCTGGGGAAAAAGATCTCCGACCGGAATTACGTCCGGCAGCGGGATCGTGAGTTTTTCATCGCTTTCGCGCGGAGCTGGCGCGCAAAGATGAACGACGCGGGAATGCGAAAGCAGCTGATGAACGACCACGCTCCGGAGAATTACAGAGTGGCCACCGTTCGAAATCTCGATGCGTGGTACGCGGCCTTCGACGTGCGTCCGGGTGACAGGCTCTATGTCGAGCCCGCCGCTCGCGTGCACGTTTGGTAGAACAGGGAATGCGCGTTACCGTTTGCGAACTGCCGCACGAACGCGATGCCCTTGCCGCATCCTGGGCCGCTCTCTGCCAGCACACCGTGCGAAATTCGTCAGAGCTGGTGCTGCTTCCTGAATTCGCGATGATCGAGCCGGTCTGGCAGTCTGAGCTGTTCGACGCGGCGCGATGGGACGCGGCCGAGGCCTGGAGCGATGCCTGGCTGCAGCGGCTCGACGAGCTGGGGGTCGAATTCGTCGTCGGAACGCGTCCGGTGACCGAGGGCGGTCGCCGCTTCAATGAAGGGTACCTCTGGTCGGTGGATGAGGGCTTGGCTCCTTTGCGCCGAAAATTTTTCCTTCCTACCGAGCCGGGAAACTGGGAGTCCCGGTGGTTCGACCGCGGAGACGCGAGTTTCCCGGAGTTCACCGCCGGGCCTTTGTCATTCGGTCTCAACATTTGCACCGAGCTCTGGGCGCTGGAGACCTACGCCTGCTACGCCGGAGGCAGCGTCCAGGCGGTGATGTCGCCGAGGGCTACGGCTGCCGCCACCACCAGCAAATGGCTCTCAGCGGGGGTTGTTGCCGCCGTTCGGTCGGGCGCATTCAGTGTCTCGTCGAATCGGGTCGATCCGAGCGGCGCTTGCGGAGGAGTCGGATGGATCATCAGTCCCGATGGGAAGATCATGGCGAGCACCAACGCCCAGGCGCCGTTCGCCACCGTCGACCTGGATCTCACCGCGGCGAGCATGGCGCGCAACACGTATCCCCGCTACATCCTGAGCGACAAGCGACGCCAGCGGCAGTAAGCGGACTGTTTGCGGTTCGTTCAACAGACTTCCATTCCAGACAACCGACCCATGTCATCAGCGATTGTGCGCTCGATCTTCCTGCTGCCTCTCTTCTATGTGCCAGTTGCTGGTCATCAACCCCGGCCTGAGACGACGGTTCGCCTCACAGTTGCTACTCTCCACGCGGCGGCCCTGACCCAGCCACGCACTGCCGCCGACTCGGTGGATGGTCCGTATTTTCTCGTGTCGATCGTCGGCCCGGGAACGAAGGCGCGGGCGCTCCATCTGCCGGCCAAGGGCCACTTGCGCATCCACCAGGATCAGGCGCTGGGCTCGAGCGAGCTCGTCGATCTGCGTTTGAATCCCGGCGATTCCGCTCGGCTGCTCATATCCGTGCTGGAGGCCAGGAGCCCGCGTGACGCGGAAGAATTCGCTGCGGCGGAGCGCTCGAGCACGTCATTGACGGAACCGACGGCCGTGCGCGATTCCATTTTGTCATCGGCGCTGTCGCCGCTCACCGGCAAAGGCGCGCACTGGCTGGGCTCGGCTGCTCTGGTGCTTACGAACGAGGCGGGCGAGGTCCAGTGGCGCGGGATCCAATGCGTGGCGTCCTGCAAAGTGCTTTCTGGCGGAGCGTCATCACCGTTGTCGTGGTCGGGAAAACCGGCGAGCGGAGTCGTCGAGCTATCGGGTGCTGGTGGGATCTATCACCTGCAATTGCAGGGGTCCGCGGCGCAATAGCGAGAGATCCATCGAGATTTTCGCGAATCAGGGAATTCCCCGACCCTGGTTCGCCCTGCTTGACACACCTCCGTCAAGCTTCTAGATAACGCATCCCAAACAACAGTCTCGCAAAATCCCGGTCTTGCTGTCCGAGAAAATCGGCGGCGAAGGCCTGGTCTTCGCAGGCGAATGCATTCATTTGCCCGGCGAACGGATTCTCGCGTACTCGGGTGCTACCGACCAGTTCGGTAGCGCACTGCTGCCGCGAGATCACACAATTACATCGTTTTTCTCTCCGGAGGCTTCATGCTGTTGCGGCGGGTTTTGGGCTTTCTCGCGCTCCTCCTGTTAGCGCCCGCACTTTCCTGGGCGCAGGGTACCGGCACTATCCGTGGGCGGATAACGGATGCGGGCACGGGCGCACCGTTGGTCGGCGTTCAGGTCCGCGTCGACGGAACGACTCTTGGCGCGATCACCGGAGCCGACGGCACCTACACCATCGCCGGTGCGCCGACCGGCGCGCGAAGCATCAGCACCCGGCGACTGGGCTACGCTCCGGCGCGGGCCAATGTCTCGGTTCCCACCACCGGCGACGCCACCCAGGATTTCTCGCTCGACAAGGTGGCGACCACTCTCAATGAAGTCGTGGTCACCGCGCTCGGGCAAACGGCGCAGCAGCGATCGCTCGGCACCGCCCAGCAGACCGTCAAGGGCGGAGACATCGCCGAGACGCAGCGGGAGAATTTCGTCAACGCGCTGCAGGGAAGGGTCGCCGGCGTCAACGTCACCAGCTCGTCCGGCATACCGGGAGCGTCTTCGTCGATCACCATCCGCGGCATCAGCTCGATCAGCAGCAGCAATCAGCCGCTCATGATCGTCGACGGCCTGCCGATGGATAAC
>DASXGU010000096.1:0-3897 GCA_036488915.1 Gemmatimonadaceae bacterium
TGGAGATCGAGCCGGACTCGGAGATGGAAGGTCTCGCCACCGCATTGAGCCGTCCTTCGGCTAGTGAAAAGGCTGCCACAGCCAGCTTGCCCGATTCGCCGTCAACGTCGGCTCCTGTCGAGCGACCGCTTCAGCGCGCACGTCGCATCGAGTGGTCCAGGAAGAAGACGCTCGCATTTGCATCATTAGCTGCCTTGCTGGTGATTGCCGTTCTGGCGATGAGGAGCGCGGAGGGCAGGGATACGCGCACCGGCGTCGCCGGGAACGCTGTGGTGCGGGGATCGAAGATTCCCCCGAGCGCTGCACGGGAGGAATACCTGAGCGGGATCAACGCGTGGGACGACCGGTCGAAGGAAGGAAACGACAAGGCGGTGGCGCATTTTCGCCGGGCCACCGAGCTCGATCCGGAATACGCCGAGGCCTGGGCGCAGCTCGCCGAGGCGTATGTGCGGATCGGGTATTTCGGCTATCGGCCGGCGGCGGCGATGTTCCCCAAGGCGAAGGCAGCGGCGCTCCGCAGTCTGCAGCTCGATAGCACGGACGCGTCGGCGCGCACCGCGCTCGCGTCGGGTCTGATGTGGGAGCACGACTTCGCCGGTGCCGAGGCGGAGTACCGGAAAGCAATAGCGTTCGACCCAAAGAGCGCGATCGCGCACCAGTGGTACGGTGTGCTGCTCATGATACTGCGGCGAATTCCCGAAGCGGTGGCGCAGGAAAAGATCGCGTCAGATCTCGAGCCGTTATCGCTCCAGATCCAGAACAACTACGCCACCTTCGTCAATGTGTCGGGAGATCACGCGGGTGCGTTGCGTCAATTTCAGAAAACGATTGGCGAAGAACCGGATACCGCCTGGGTGCGCCGCAACCCGTGGGTGCTCTCCAACATGGCGCGAACGTATGCCGACAACGGGAGGTACGCCGAGGCTGTCCAGATGATGACCCGCGCGCTGGAGATTGCGCCGGGGAGTCCGCGCGCGGTGCACGATATGGCCGTGATCTACGACGAGATGGGTCGAAGAGATCTCGCTCGTCGTGCCTTTGCCGGGGCGGATACATCGAACGACCAGTACGCCGCATTTCGGGGCATGCTGTACGCCGACCAGGGCAGCGCCGACTCGGCGTTCCTGTGGTTCGACCGACAGGGAACATGGGGCATTCAACCAATGCTGGCTCTGCAGGCGGACCGGGACGTCGATCCAATGCGCAACGATCCCCGTTTTGGAGCTCTGTTGAGGAGACTGGGTATTCCGACGCACTGATTTTTCCGACAGCTCGCTCTGCTCATGGATGCCAGATAGCGACGTGGCCCGCCCGCGCACTCAATCCTGGTCGGTGACGCCGAGCCACTCCCGGGTCATCCTCGCCAGTCGTTCGGCAGCCGGTGGATCCAGATTGGCGAGTACCACCAGGTCGTAACCGCCGGGTAGAGCGCCCTCGACGATCGCGTTCATTCCGCCCGAGCCGCCGGCGATGCCTACTCCGGCCGGCGGTCCATTTGGGATGCGATGCTCGCGTAGCGACTTCAGGAATTTGAGCAGATCGTCAGCGGTCGAATAGCCGCCGCCGGCGGAGCTGCCGCGACCGGGAAGCTCCTCATGGTTTGAATAAAGAGGTGCGCTCGGTGGGGCGTCCTCGCCGCGCGTATAACCGATCGCCGTGTTGGGGGGCAGTGAATCGACGGCGAAAGATCCCGTGCGCGTCATTCCCGCGGGCGTGAAAACGTGGTCGCGGACGTAGCTGTAGTAGTCCTGCCCCGACGACCGCTCGACGAGCAGTCCGAGGACGACATAGCCGGCGTTCGAGTACGACTGTTTCGTACCCGGCTCGAACGCCAGCGGCTCATTGACGAAGAGCGGCAGATAATCCTGCTGTCGTCGGATATCGTTTCGTTTGCCGCCACTCGGCGGCGCGAAGATGTTGCCGCCAATGCCCGACCTGTGCTGCAAGAGCTGACGGATCGTGACGCGCTGTGCGACTTCCTTATTCGGATAGTCGGGCCACGCCTTGGCGAGCGGTGCATCCAGATCTAGCTTGCCCGCCGCCGCGAGCTGACGAATCGCGATCTGGGTAAAGATCTTGTTGATCGAGCCGAGGTTGAACGCGGTTTGAAGATTGTTCGGGATGGAGCGCTCGCGGTCGGCGAGACCGTGCGCGCTCTGGTAGACGGGAACGCCGTCTTTCGCGAGTACGACGACGCCCGAGAATTCTCCGATCTTGGCCAGACTATCAACTGTCGTAGTGAGGCGCTTCACCAACTCCGGCTGACCGATGGCAGGCGGACGACTGGGCTGAGAAACAACGATTTGGGCCAGCGAGGCAGTGGCCGTACCGAGTGCGAGCGGGACGAGCGCGAGAAGTGAGATTCTGGCAGTCATGGCACGAAGGGGCGAAGGTCCAGGAGCGTCTCTCGGATTAGTTCACCGAAACCCGGAAAGGGTTTGTTCGAGCGCCGCGTCGGGGCGGAGATACTTCTTGCCGGGTGCCGTAGTTCACCCAACGCCGACGCATCGGCCCGCCTTGCCTGCCGCGCTCACTCAGCCCTCGTGGCCTGGCTACGCAACCGGCAGCCGTAGCTTGCTCTCCTGCTGCCTGGAAGAACTATCCCCCTACGTGCTCCGCGATCTCGTTTGCGAGCGCAGTCAGATCCGCTTCCCGTGAGCTGCGCACACCGCGGAATATCCGTCGCGCAACGAAATAGGCGGTGGCAATCGTCGCTCCCCATGCAGTGAATCCGGCTATCACCGAATGCGTAGTAGCGATGGTGATCGGCATCATCGCACCACCACCAACTCCGCCGCCACCGCCACCCAGCACGCCACCGAACACTCCGCCGACGATCGGCTGAAGGCGCTCGTCGGCGCGAATCGTCGTGCGGCCGTTGCGTGGAACGACGGTGATCTGCAGCCGGCGCTGCGCGTGCGACGACGACCAGTGGAAACTTTTGCCGAGGATGCTGACGTGCCCCGGCTCGCCGAGGGCGCGCTGAATCATGTGCAGGATCAGCTCGTAATCGTCGCTGCGCGCCTCACGCTGCACCTCGCGCTCGACGACGATCGCCGTCGGACTGCCGACCCAGAAATTCCGTTTCGTTGCCGCGCCTGGCCGCGACAGACTCTGCGCCGTTCCCGCACTGGCGAGCTCCGGCAATTTCGATCCGCGTGCGACTGGGGCTCTCACCGTATCGAGCCCCAGCTCGGCGCGCGCCTTGTCGACGTAGCGCTCGGGGATCCCGACTTCGGCGGCAGCGTCTTTCACATCGTTCAATCGATATCCGCTCGTCCTGGTCCGCCGGTCGTGCGCTGTCGGCGGTCCCAGCGTCGGCGGAACGCTGCGCAGACTCGTCCGGACCCCCGTCTCGGCTTGCAGCTGCGCGGCGCGCGACCACACCGCATTCGCCTCGCGCTCCGACAAAATGCGGCTGTCGGTGGGCAGAACTCCGGCCTCGACCGTTGGCGCCGCCGGCAGCGAGTGCATCACATCGCCGAGCGCTTTGGCGAGATCGCCGGCGCTCTGGTATCGCTGCGCGGAATCCTTTGCCAGACAGCGATCGATGATCTTTGCCAGCGAAGCCGGAACTTTCGGGGCCGCGGTCTCGACCGTCGGCGCATCCTTGGTCACGTGCTCGACGAGCACCGCGGTCGCAGTCTTCGCGTCGAACGGCAGCTTCCCGGTTACGGCCCTGAATGCGACGACGCCGAGCGAGTAGATGTCGCTGCGGCCATCCACTCTCTCGCCGAGGATCTGCTCGGGGCTCATGTAGTGAACGGTGCCGAGGATCTGGCCGGTGGCGGTCTGCGGCGCGGCTTCCATCAGGCGGGCGATGCCGAAATCGGTGACGATTGCCGAGTCGGTTCCGCGCTCGAGCAGAATGTTCTCGGGCTTGATGTCGCGGTGGAT
>DASXGU010000121.1:0-4076 GCA_036488915.1 Gemmatimonadaceae bacterium
GCTTCTGATCGTCGTCGTCATCATCGGCATTCTTGCCGCGATCGCGATTCCGAAGTTCGCCAATACGAAGGACAAGGCGTACGTTGCGGCGATGAAGTCTGACCTCCGCAACCTGGCGACCTACGAAGAGCAGTACGCCGCCGACAACAACGGCGCGTACTTCGCCGGTACCGCCACGATGGCTTCGCCGCTGCAGGGCTTCACGGCGTCGCAGAACGTCACCATCGTTGCGACGATCGCCGCTGGTCCCCCGCAGACCTGGAGCGCCTCCGCGACCCACTCGCAGTCGCCCAAGACCTGCTCGAACAGCACTGGCGTCATTGTCTGCACCTGATTCCGGGGTGTGGGATAAAAAAAACGGGGGCAGCGAAAGCTGCCCCCGTTTTCTTTTGTCGAGCTGCTGCTACTTCTTCGGATCGAGGATGTCGCCGATGCGGTGATCTGCGGCCTCGAGATGCAACCGCGTCTCGCGGTCGGCTGCCTTCGGAATGGCGCGCCGAATATCTCCGCGCAGCGATACCAGCTCGCCGCGCAGCTGGCTGCGCGCATCCGTAAGCAGCGGCGCCGGCGGAGTGAATCCGGGGAATTGCGGCGCCGCAGTTGCCGACGGGGGCGGCGGATTGACCTTGTCGTTCAGCTCGTCGAGGTAGCGATTCTGCAAGGTCCGCCGATATGGGTCGATTGCCACCCGCGACTGATCGAGCTCGGTCCAGACGCCGCGGCGGAGATCATCGAGCATCGCCGCCAGGGAGTACGCGTTGCCGCCGCTTCCGGCCAGCGCTTCGTTTTCGATCAGCCTGTTCAATCTCTGGTCATTGAGCAGACTGGTCAGCACCCGCGCCTGGGCATTGGTGATTCGCGTAATCATGCCCGACGCCTCGACGCGCCTGGCGATCGCCGGCTGGATCAAATAGGTCGGCGTCTGAAACACGTTGTCGTCGATGAAGCGCATCGCCTCCTGCTGTCTGGCGCGGGAGAGCGGCGTGTACACCGCGCCCGTCTGGCTTCCCGATTTGTACTGCACCGCCTCGCCACCGACGACGGTCGCGACGTGCCCAGCTTCCGTGGCCCACTGCCCGACCGTCCGGTCGTACAGCTCCTTCAGGTCATCGTTGTCCTCCCCGGCCTTCGTCGCGGCGTTGGGGATGTAGGTGACCACGCGCCGCAGATTCTTGAAGCCGAGCGCGGTCGACTTCACGGGATCGGCATCGCCAACGGCCTCGTTCAGGGTGCCGTATCCGCCTTCATTGTTCTCGGAGAACCGATACCACGGAATGGTATCCTGCATCCGCGCCCACTGATCCAGAGTCGGACGCTCTTCGTCGGACGTACGGGCGCCCGGAATGGGCGCGTAGCCCCACATGATCGCGTACTTGTCGTACGGACCGATTCCCGGAACGATGTCGGACACCGCAATATTGTCTTCCGGCTGCGCGACGTAGTTGAATCGCGAGTAGTCCATGATCGACGGAGCGTGTCCCATGCGGTGCACCCACGTGGCGCTGCGAACGCTGTCGGCCGGATACGTCGAGCTGCCGATCTGGTCATGGCGCAGGCCGAGGGTGTGGCCAATCTCGTGCGCGACCACGAACTCGAGCAGCCGGCCCATCAGTGAATCCGGGAACGGCAGCGTTCTGGCCCGCGGATCGAGCACCGACGCCTGGGTGAAGTACCAGTCGCGCTGGAGATTCAGCACGTTGTGAAACATCCGCACCGAGCCGTTGAGAATCTCGCCGGTGCGCGGATCGCTGACGTGCGGGCCCTGCGCGTTCTCGACGGTGGATGGCAGCCAGCGGATCACCGTGTGCCGCACGTCTTCAGGCGACCAGTCCGGATCGTTGGCCGGTGGATCTATGGCGATGATCGCGTTCTTGAAACCCGCAGCCTCGAACGCCGGCTGCCAATCGAGGATCGCCTTTCTCACCCAGGGCTTCCACTGCTCGGGGGTCGCCGGATCCACGTAATAGATGATCGGCTTCACCGGCTCCGACAGCGCCGCGTTGGGATCCTTCTTTTCCAGGCGCCACTTGCTGATGTACGTCCTGTCGGCAGATCTCTGCTCGGTCGTTCCGAAATCGACCTGCGACACGGAGAAATATCCGAGCCTCTCGTCCCACCGGCGGGGCATCATCGGGTGCTCCGGAAGGCGGACCAGGCTCCAGTGCGCCAGCACGCTCTCGGCGGAGCGAGCGCCGGCGGCCTGACCCCCTCCACCGCCGCCACCACCGGGCGTCGGCGCCGGCGTCGGAGTGCCGGTCTGGGTCGCCTCCACCTCGACGTTGTCGGGGAAAGCCAGCGCGTTCTCGATGAACGAACGGCGCTCGTCAAGAGTCCCGCGAATCGCCTCGAATTCCGGCACCGCTGAGGTGTAAAGCCGCGTTACGTCGATCACCGCGGCGCTGTCCGGGCCGTACGCTTCGACGTTGAAGACTCCGATCACCGGCGGATAGTTCGCCGCCTGCACCGCGCGATAGACCGGCTCGGTCGTATCGGCGACGATCGCAAAGGACGGCGACCTCAGGATGACACGGTTTCCGACCCGGTCCCAGCGCAGAGTCCGTTCAGCGAACTGGTCGCCACCGTAGTTGCCGAACTGGCCCCCCGGCAGACGCGGATTGGCCGCCGCTGCCCTGGAAAACCGTCCCACCAGCAGCATGTCCTTGTTCATCTCTCTCTGGGGGATCTCGAAGTAGAGCTTGTCGTTCACGCGATGGACCGCAAACATGCCGCGCCGCGTGCGCGCCTCTCTCGTAATGACACGATTGTACGGTCGCGGCTGGGGAGTGCCCCCGCCGCGCGTGGAATCGCCGCGTGCGGAATCCGCCCCGCCCTGCGCGGATCTCTGCGGAGTGGGTACGGTCTTGGCGGCGGGCGCGCTGGAGCATGCTGCCGTCGCGATGAGGGTCGCCGCGGTTACGAGGATTCGTCTGGTAGCCATGTGGGGGAGAATCTGGGGTGGTGGGGTGCGATAACTGTCTTTCGCGCTGGCTGGAGAAATTGTTGAGCGAGCCAATATGAGGGTCGGGTCGGAAGTCACGGAAGACTGGGTTCGCGGCGATGGGAGGGTTTGTGCTGAAACTTTCCAACCCTTTTCGGCGAAGGGGTATCTAACCCCGCTGTAAGCTGCAATGGCCTTCCTTACAGACTGGACGCACCCATGACCCCCGTCATCGCACTCCTGGGACTCGCTTTGAGTTTGCAGGCTCCCGACTTGTCGGCACGCACTGTTTCGTCGTCCTCGACCAGACCTCAGATCGCTCCGCCAACCGACACCAGTGCCGTAGCACTTCGGGCCGATGTGGCGCCGGTGATCGACGGCAAGGACGACGATCCGGTGTGGAAATCGGCGCCGATCATCGATCGCTTTCAGGAGTGGCGCCCCAGCGAGGGCAAGCCGCCCCGCTTCAAGACCGAAGCGCGCATCGCCTACGATGCGTCCAACCTCTACGTGTTCGTGCGCGCCTACGATCCGCACCCGGACAGCATCCTCAAGCTGCTCGAGCGCCGTGACACCTTCACAGCGTCCGACATGATCTGGCTCTTCATCGACTCGTATCATGATCGGCGGACCGGCTTCGAGTTCGGCGTGAACACCGCCGGAGTCAAAATGGACGCGGCGATCTACGACGATGGCAACGAGGACTTCGCCTGGGACGGAGTGTGGGACGTCGCTACCCGCGTCGATTCGCTGGGCTGGACGGCGGAGTACCGGATTCCTCTATCGCAGATGCGCTACAGCCGCGACCGCGAGCACACCTTCGGGATCATCATAGACCGGGACATATACAGGTACTCGGAGCGCGAGAGCTGGCCGCTTCTGCGCCAGTCGAAACCCGGCTTCGTGTCCCAGTTCGGCTCCCTCCACGGCCTCGACGATCTGGAGGCGCCGCGCAAGCTCGAAGCGGTGCCCTACGTGGTGACGAAGAATGCATCGCACATCGTCAACAATGCGTTCTCGCAGAAGTCCAACGTTACCGCCGGCGGTGACCTCAAGTACCGCATCGCCTCCAACGTCACGCTCGACGCGACCATCAATCCCGATTTCGGGCAGGTCGAATCCGATCCGGCCGTGCTGA
>DASXGU010000127.1:0-2364 GCA_036488915.1 Gemmatimonadaceae bacterium
TAGCGAAGTTCCTCATCAACTGGGTGTGGTTCTCCCCGGCGCTGTTTCTGCGACCGTGGCAGCAGCTCACCGGCGTCACGGACGAGCAGATGCAGGGAGGAATGGGGAAGGCAATCACGATCTGGGTGCTCGGCAGCGTACTCATGGCGTTCGTGCTGGTGCACGCGGTGCGCTACGCCGGTGCCACTACGGCATTGCAAGGCGCCGCCGTCGGCTTTTTCAACTGGCTCGGCTTCGTGTTCGTTTTCGGCCTCGAGGAATACGGGGCGGTGAAGTATCCGTTCAAGCTCGTCGCGATCAAGACCGGGAGTTATCTGGTGGCGTTGCTCGTGATGGGAGCGATACTCGCGGCCTGGGCCTGAAAAGGCAGTCTTCTAGCTTGGTGCCGCGCCAGATACCATCTTCTCGACTGACGAATCCGTCGCGAGACCATCTCGGTGAAGCAGAAACCAGCGCGAGAGCTTCAGGACCAGCTGCAGCGGGCACTCGGCGATCAATACAAGATCACCGAGGAGCTGGGCGCTGGGGGAATGTCACGCGTCTTCGTCGCCCTCGACACTAATCTCGGACGCGAGGTTGTAGTAAAAGTTCTGCCGCCCGAACTCAGCGTCGGCCTGAACGTCGATCGATTCAAGCGCGAGATCCAGATGGCGGCGCGGTTGCAACACCCGCATATCGTGCCACTGCTTTCAGCGGGCGCCAAAGACGGGCTGCTCTACTATACGATGCCTCGCATCGAGGGCGAGACGCTCCGCGCGCGCCTCCTGCGCGCCGGCGCGCTGCCGGTCGCCGACGCGACTCGGATCCTGCGCGACGTCGCCGATGCCCTCGAGTACGCGCACGAGCACGGAGTCGCGCACCGCGACATCAAGCCGGAGAACATTCTGATCTCCGGCCACCACGCGCTGGTCACCGACTTCGGTGTCGCTAAAGCGCTGAGCGCCGCGACCGGCGAATCGAGCCTCACTTCAGCCGGCGTTACCCTCGGCACTCCTACGTACATGTCGCCCGAACAGGCGAGCGCTGACCCGATGGCGGACCACCGCAGCGATATCTACGCGCTGGGAATCGTCGGCTACGAGGTGCTGGCAGGACAGCCCCCGTTCACCGGAACGACCCACCAGCAGGTGCTGGTCAAGCACGTCGCCGAGGAGCCGGTTCCGATCACGCAGCAGCGCCGCAGTCTGCCCCTGGCGCTCGCTAACGTCGTCATGCGCTGTCTGCAAAAGAACCCGGCAGACCGATTCCAGACAGCGAAGGAACTGCGGGAAGGATTCGAGACCGTCGACACCAGCAGCGGGAACGAGTTGGCGGTCGCGCCGGCTCCCTCGCGTGGCAGGCGCTGGAAGGTCCCGGTGTTCACCGGCATCGCCGCCGCGATCCTTCTCGCCAGCTTGATCGCCAGCCGGTACCTGACCGGCAACCGGCCCGAGTTCGAGGTCGCTGCCACCGGGCAAGTGACGAACGATCCGGGCATCGAGATCACGCCGGCGCTTTCCCCCGACGGGAAGATGCTCGCCTACGCCGGTGGCGAGCCGGCTCACACCAGCATTTTCGTCAGACAGGTCAGCGGCGGCGAGGCAATTCGCCTCGCCAGCGGTCGAGCGCCGCAATGGTCGCCCGACGGGTCGAAGCTCGTATACGTCGACTCTGCCGGCATCGCATCAGTGCCCGCCCTCGGCGGCACGCCGCAGCGGCTGGTGGATCGTCCCGGGCTGGTGAACCGGGAGGCGGGAGTCACCAACGTCGCGACCAGCCCGGCCTGGTCGCACGACGGAAAATCTCTCGTCTACGCCGCACAGGATACGATCTGGATCTCCAATGCGGATGGAATCGACAAGCGGATGCTGCTCGCCGCTCAAGCGCCGCATTCGATCTCGTGGTCTCCCGACGACACACGGCTCGTCTACGTTCAGGGCAATTCGGCGTTCGTGTACGCCACGGCCCAATTCGGAAACATTGCGCCATCCACTCTGTGGATCGTTGGCAGGGACGGCAGCGGAGCGACCGCGATCACCGATTCGATCCATCATGGCGTGAGCCCCGTGTGGACCAGAGAAGGTGACGGAATTCTTTACGTCTCCAACATCGGCGGCGGTCGAGATATCTATTACCAGCGAATCCGCGGAAACCGGACGGAGGGCCCACCGCAGCGACTGACGACGGGCCTCAGGATTCACGGCATTGCCCTGGGTGGCGAAGATCGCGTCGCCTACTCTCTGTGGAATACTTCGGTCGGGATCTGGTCGGTGCCGTTCCCGCGGTCGGGCGCCGTCTCGACCCGGCTGGCCCGCCAGATCACATCCGCCTCCGAGCGCATCGAGTCCCTGAGTGAGAGTCCGGACGGGCAATGGATCGTCTTCG
>DASXGU010000152.1:0-3791 GCA_036488915.1 Gemmatimonadaceae bacterium
ATCGAGACCGCGCTGCCGCGGCTGCGCATCGAGTTCGTCCAGATTCTGTCCGATGTCATAAACGATCTTGCCGGCTCGGCGCGTCCGGTGGAGATCAAGCTTTACGGCCCCGATCTGAACAAGCTCGAGGCGTATGCAAAAAGCATCGAGCCCAAAATCGCGGCGATCGACGGAGTGGAAGATCTCTACAACGGCGTCAGTGAGCCCGGCGCCGAGCTGGACATGCACGTCAACGAGGCGGAATCGAATCGCGTCGGACTGACACCCCAGGCGGTCGCCGATGCGGCGACGGGTGCGCTGCTCGGCGCCCAGGCTGGGGAAATCCACCTCGAGGACCGGTCGATTGCCGTCCGGGTGCGCGCGCCCGACACCGTTCGCTACAATCGGTTGCAGCTGAACGCTCTTCCGATCGTTTCGCCCCAGACGGGAGCCACCGTCCCGCTCGGGACCCTCGCGACTTTCGAGCCGGTCGAGACGCGCGCCGAGCTGCTGCGCGAGAATCAGCAGCAGATGATCGCCATGACGTCGGACGTCAGCGGCCGCTCGCTCGGCGCGGTCATCAAGGACTTGAAAGCGGTGCTGGCGGCCAAGCCGCCGCCGCCTGGAATCCGTCTCGAGCTCGGCGGCCAGTACGCCAGCCAGCAGGCAGCGTTCAAGGGCATGCTACTCGTGCTCGCGCTCGCCGCGGCGAGCGTGGTGGCGGTGATGGTCCTGCAATTCCAGTCGTTCGTCGAGGCCCTGGTAGTGCTCCTCGCCGCTCCGCTTTCCTTCGTCGGTGCGATGGGGCTGCTGCTTCTCACCGGGACCGCGCTCAACGTCTCGTCCTTCATGGGTCTGATTCTGCTGGTCGGGCTGATCGTGAAAAACGGCATCATCCTGCTCGATTTTACGAGGCATCGAATGCTGGCCGACAATCTGCCGCTGGAGACGGCGATCGTCGAAGCGGCGGGTGTGCGCCTTCGCCCGATTCTCATGACGACGCTCTGCACTCTCTTCGGCCTGCTTCCGCTCGCCCTCGGCCTCGGCGCGGGCAGCGAGCTGCAGAAGCCGCTGGCATTGGCAGTGATCGGCGGACTCACTCTCTCCACGCCGATCACGCTGTTTCTGGTGCCGACGCTGCTCGTCGCCATCAGAGGACGCGACTACAAGCTGACGAGCGCCGCTGCGCATCATAAAACGGCATAGTTTTACAGGATGACTTCAGTCCCCACCGCGCATCCACCCGAGACCATCGAAGGGTGGTACGCGCTGCACCAGATTTTCCGCGCCACAGGCGTCAAGCCTACCGCTGCGAGCGTGAAGGCGCTGGCCAGGCGCGTCAAGGCGACGTCGAAATCGAAAAAAGCGCCTGGTTCCAACTCGGGTTGGAGCTGCCTGGTGCGACTTATCGGATCGACTTCCGATTTCATGGCGATCCATTTCCGGGAGTCGCTCGACGCGCTGGGTGAGGTGCAGCGCGCGCTCGCCGGGAGCGATCTCGAGCTCACCTACTCGTTTCTCAGCGTCACCGAAGCCGGGCTCTATCACATCACGGCCGAGCTCGCCCGCGCCGCCGTCGCCCGCGGCGGGGCAGTGGGCGACGCGGAGTATGCGACCGCGCTTGCCGCGCGGGCGGAAGCCGAGCGGGAGAGCGCGCACGTCACACGGCGGCTCTATCCCGACCTGCCGGCGCAAATGCCTTACGTCTGCTTCTATCCGATGTCCAAGCGGCGCGACCCCGGACAGAACTGGTACACACTGTCGCTGGACGAGCGCAGCCGCCTGATGCAGGCGCACGGAATCACGGGCCGTCGCTACGCCGGCAAAGTGCAGCAGGTGATCAGCGGCGCGATCGGTCTCGATACGTGGGAATGGGGTGTGACGCTTTTCGCTCGCGATCCGCTCGACTTCAAGAAGCTCGTCACCGACATGCGGTTCGACGAGGTCAGCGCCAAATACGCCGAGTTCGGTGACTTCTACGTTGGGAGACTGATCGATTGAGCCGGCGGCACCGGCGCGCTATTACTTTTCGCGGGGCAGCGAAAGAGTAAACGTCGATCCCTCTCCGGCGCTGCTCACTACAGTCAGATCGCCGCCCATCGCGCGAGCCAGGTCGCGGCTGATTGCCAGCCCGAGACCGACGCCTTCGTGCGCGCTGCTGAGGGATCTGCCGAGCTGCACGAATGGCTCGAAGATCGACTCCTGCTTGTCCGGTGCAATCCCGACCCCAGTGTCCACCACGTCGATCGAAGCGGTGTTCTCCGACGAGTGACACAGAACCCTCACCGAGCCGGGCGGGGCGGTGAACTTGACGGCGTTTGAGAGCAGGTTGAGGAGGATCTGATCGACCTTGGCGCGGTCGCCCCGGGCGACGCACGTCGTGGCGGTTTCGATGGTAAGGGAGAGCCCCTTCTTGATTGCCTGGGGCTCGACCAGCGGACCGATCGCCTCGATCACGTGAGTGAGTGAGATCGGCGCTATGTCATAGGTGAGGTGGCCGGCCTCGATGCGACTGAAGTTCAGGAGGTCGGTGATGACGCCCATCAAATGCTGCTGGCTGTGTCTGATGCGCTCGAGATACTCCGCCTGCTGGGGGGTGACCGGACCGCCGAGTCCGAGGCTCAGCAGGTCGGTATAGCCGCCGATGGCGTTGAGGGGAGTTCGAAGCTCGTGGGACATCGCCGCCAGAAACTCGGTCTTCGCGACGTTGGCTGCCTCGGCTTCGGCGACGCGCCGTGCGTCGGCAATGGCGCGGAGCTCGGCGTTTCGTCGCTCGGTGAGGTCGCGGGTGACCTTGGCGAATCCGATCAGAGTCCCGTCGGTGTCGCGAACCGCGGTGATGACGACGTTGGCCCAGAATTGCGACCCGTCTTTTCGGATGCGGATCGCTTCCTCTTCGAACCGTCCGACTTTGGCGGCGATCTCGAGCTCTTTTTGCGGGTGCCCGATGTCGGTCGCCGATCTGGGATAGAAAACGGAGAAATGCTGGCCGATGATCTCGTCGGCCGTGTAGCCCTTGATGCGCTCGGCGCCCCGGTTCCAGCTGGCGACGTGGCCGCGGGGATCGAGCATGAAGATGGCGTAATCGCGGACCGCCTCGACCATGAGCTGGTAGATGCGGTCACTGTGTTTGATGGCGGCGGCGAGACCGGTGTCGGCAATGGGGGTGATTGGCGTCCCCTTGCTAGGCGTGTCGACGCGGTCTTCCGGCTTTTTTGGATCAGATGCAGGCCGTTTCTTGGCCTTGTCAGAAGCCATCAGTGATTGATTAATACTTGCGGGTGCGGTGGAGCATCCTGGCCAGCCAGAAGGCTGACTGCCAGGTGAAAGGACAAGCTGATCCACGAAACCACCGCAACGATTGTGCGAGGAGGTCGGACGGACGGGCGGTGAGTTGATGGGAGGTAGTTGAGCCGCTATACTGCGGGTCTGTTTTCGCCGGCGCAAAATGGCGAAACGGGACGTAGCGCAGCCCGGTAGCGCACCTGAATGGGGTTCAGGGGGTCGCGGGTTCAAATCCCGCCGTCCCGATGACTACTAAAGAAAAGAGCGACACGCATTTACAGCGGTCGCTCTTTTTCCATCACTCGCCGTCGTGGCCGAAACTGTGGCCGAATTCCACCCGGATATTCTGAGAATGCGGCGGACGCAATTGTTAGATTCAGACGCACTGAAGGCCATGGCCTGCAACACCGGTATCCATGCGAAGGAAACCACGCGGCGTTAACGGTCCGGTGAAATTGAGCGTGGGACCCGAGGGCGCCACATCTCAATTCATGCCTAACGTCCTGCCAGATTCGAAGGCAGACGTA
>DASXGU010000156.1:0-13997 GCA_036488915.1 Gemmatimonadaceae bacterium
TGGGTCGAGCACTGGATGCACCCTCAGATACGCCGCCCAGCCGCGTCGCTCTTCGATCGACTGCTCGACCCAATCAAGCGCGCGCTGGTTGTCCTCGAGCGCGATGTAGAGCAGCGCCAGCTCCACGGGCGACACGTAATCGTGCTGCCGCTTCGCCTCGAGCTCGCCGACGAGCTGCTGCGCGTAGGACTTGTCGCCCGCCGCCGCCAGTGAGTAACCGAGTGTCGCCTTGGTGTACGTGGCGTAGTCCGGAAGGGCCAGCGCATCGCGAAGCGACTGTTCCGCGGCGGGGAACTGCTTCTGCAAGGTCAGAATCAACCCCTGAATACGATAGCTCTCCTCAGCCTCGGGATTCATGGCGATGGCGCGGTCGAGATGGTACCGCGCCTGTTCGTATTTGCGCGCGTAAAAGTAGCAGTAGCCGAGGCTGCGCCGGACCGAGATCGAGGCCGGGTCGTTCTCTTGCGCGGTATGGGCCTCGAGCAGCGCCTCGTCGAACTTCCCCTGCGACGCCAGCATGAAGGCGTACCACTGGTGCGCGGCGGCGTACTGCGGGTCGAGCTCGATGGCCCGCCTGAATTCCCGCTCCGCGTTTTCCCACGCCCAGTCGTAAACGAAGTAGCTCCACGCCAGCGACGCGTGCGCCTCGGCCAGGGTATCGTCGAGCTCGATCGCCTTCTGTGCGTAGAGCTTTGCTTTCTGATGCCCCTCGTGCACCGGAACGGCGCGGTAGTCGATGTGGAGCGAGAACGAGTCGGCGAGCCCCGTGTAGGCGAGCGCGTAATTCGGGTCGAGCGCAATCGCCTGCTCGAAGTACTTGATGCCCTCGTAGACGTCGGCCGATGTGCGCTTGTTCCAGGCGTACCGTCCGCGCAGATACAAGCCGTACGCCTGAACGTTGCCCGAGTGGCGATTTGCCGCCGGGGTCGCGACGGAAACCAGAGATGTCGAGCGCAGCTGCGTCACGATCGTGCGCGCGATCTCATCCTGGATGGCGAAGACATCGTGCAGCTTGCGGTCGTAGCGCTCCGACCACATCAGATGCCCGTCCTCGGTGGACGTCAGCTGCGCGGTAATGCGAAGGTTGTCGCCGGACCGGCGCACGCTTCCCTCGAGTACCTCCGATGCTTCGAGCAGCGCGCCGATGGCGCGAACATCCTGGGCTTTTCCCTTGAGCGCAAAGACCGACGTTCGCGATGCGACGCGCAATCCCCGGACCTTGGCGAGGGCGTTGATCAGCTCGTCGGTTATTCCATCGCTCAGATATTCATTGTCCGGATCGGGGCTGGAATTGACGAACGGCAGCACCGCGATCGTGCGCGTAGTCAGCGCGAAATGCCGGCCCGTTTCCGTACGCGCCCTGGTGAGGGCATCGCTGAACTCGAGGATCGTCTGGTAGCGCTGCGAGGGATCTTTGGCGAGAGCTTTTTCGAGCACGCGCTCGAATCCCACCGGCGCGTCGGGGCGGAGCAGCCGCAGCGGACGCGGCTTCTCGGTAACCTGTTTCGCCATCGTCGCGCGGGCCGTGTCGCCGCGGAGCGGCGGCTGGCCCGCCAGCATCTCGTACACCACGCACGCCATGCCGTAGACGTCCCCGGCGACGCCGATCTCCTTGTCGCCCGCCGCCTGCTCGGGGCTCATATACTCCGGAGTCCCGAGAGCGAGGCCGCCCAGCGTGAGCGGCTCACCGTTGGTCGTGGCGACGTGGGCAATCCCGAAATCGGCGAGCAGGGCGTGATCGTCGGCGAAGAGGATGTTCTCCGGCTTCACATCGCGATGGACGAATCCGCTGCGGTGGGCGTAGTCGAGCGCGCTGCCTATCTCGCTCAGGATTCTTTGCGCATCCTCGACCGGCAGCTGCTTTTCCCGGATCAGGCGATCCCGCAGGGATCCGCCGGGCACGAAGGGTGAGACGTAATACAGGGACCCTTCCGAATCACCGGAGTCGATCAGCGGCACGATGTGCGGGTGCGATAGCTGCGCGGCGATGCCGATCTCGCGCAGAAAGCGCTCTGCGCCGACCGACGCGCCGAACTCCTGCTTCAGAACCTTGATCGCGACCTTACGCCGGTGCTTTCGCTCCTCGGCGAGGTGAACGGTCGCCATGCCACCGTGTCCAATGAGGCGCTCGACCGTGTAGCGATCGGCGAGTGAGTTGGCGAAGGTCGAGGTCTCGCCCATGCTCGGAATATAGCACGCGGCAGCAGGGCCTCGACGCGCCGTCTATCGGCCGGTGTGACCTATCTGGCGCGCAGGGTGGCTCTTGAACCACCACACCGTTAGAAACAAAGTGATGACCGGACTGGCGAACGTCACGATCGCGAACAACGTCAGCGTCAGCGTGCCCTTTACGGCAAGAGCTGCGGCGGTAGCCAGGATCCACACGAGCAGACCCGTCGCCCAGATGCGGGGCAGGGTCCAGCTCGGAGGGATGAGATGCAGTCGCAGCCATGTCGCATCGATGACGACTACGCCCGCCGGCAAAAGGATCAGGAGCGCGGCGAGAATCAACCGCATCGGCAGAATCGACCATCCACCCAGGTTCTGATACATCCAGAAAAACGACCACGGGCTGGTGCCCGCGGTCAAAACCCAGACGGTCGCGATGGCGCCCTGCGCGGACAAAATGGCGAAGGGTCCCCAACCCGCGAGACGCGCCAGGCCCGAGTCAGAGCGCGCCCAGGTCCGCAACCGAATCACCAGCCAGATGGCCAGCGCGATGATGCCAATCGCGTTGATGTAGTTGAGTGCGTCGAGCATAGCCGGCGTCGGTGTCAGAGCGAGCTCAAATTTCCTGCCGGTCTGTCCGAAACGCTAGCCGGCCCGCTTGAAGAATTGAACGGCGCGCTCGTGTTTCTTGGCCGCGGCCAGACTCTTGAAGGTGCCGAGATTTTTGCGCCTGCCCGTCTTGCGATCCTTTTTTCGGGAGTAAAGCCGATACTCACCGGATTTGAGTTTTCGAATCATGGTCCTCGCTGTCCGTGATCATTGGGTGAGGGAAATCAGGAGCCGCTGTTTGCGCGCGACTCCGAGGGTGACGACGACCGCCCGCTCGCCGATGCCGGTGTACCGCGCGTGCACCGTTGCCTGAGTGGCGCGAGGATGGAGGATCGCGGTGCCCAGCGAGTCCGTTCGTGCCATTGCGCTCGTGCCTTCGATGAAGACGGTGGCATCCGGGATTGGTTGCCGGTCGGAATTGACGACGGTGACGGTGAGCTCGGTGGTGCTGTCGTCCTGAGCGGCGTTCGCCGGCGATGGGGCCCTGGCCGTCGCGAGGCCCGCCGGCGCCGACGGTTGCGACAAGCCGTTCGCCAAAACTCCGCCGCCGTGCTCCAACCGGCCCACCGCGACGAGCTGCTGCCGAAATCCCGGCCTTACTCGGAGCTCCAGACGCGGCATGCTCAAGCTCCATTCATCGACGATCCACGTTCCCGACGGAAGGCGTCGAAAGCGGGTAAAGCCTCCCGCGTCGAACCGGTCCAGTTCCCCCACATTGACGAAGTCAAACACGATGTCGCGCAGCTCCGACGTCGCTTCATCGACCCACAACACGCCTCTGATGTCGGGCAGCTTCCTCTGTCGTGTCGGCTCGAATGACACTCCAATCTGCCTGGGGTGGGCCGACTCTCGAACCAGCTGAAAGCAATGCGTCGCGGCGAACTGCTCCGAGAGCAGCACCACCTCGTCGGGAGCATAGTAGGTCCAGCCGGTTTGCTGATCGCCGACCACATAACCGTCTTTTGCCAGCATGGCGGAACTGATCGCCCCGAACGGCCGGCGGTCGGAGATCGGAAACTCGGCGCTGTCGGCACTGATGATCGCTCCGCCGGGAGCAGTTTCCTTTCGGTAGGTGCGCGCCCAGCCAATACCCTCGAGGTCGGCCATGGTCAGCTGGCTGGCGCTCAGCGCCTTGTCGATTTCGTCCCAGACGGTCGCGAGCGATCTTGCATCGGGATCGCTGGGCCGACACTCCGATCTGGAGTTGATGACGATGTCCTCGAGCATCACCCGCGAGCTCTCTACGTCGAGCACGAGGTCACCGGCGCGGGGGACGCTGACCGATTGCGAGAAGAATGGGCGGTACCCGATTCGCCGCACTCGCACCCGGTAGGTTCCTGCCGTCGCACGCAGTGCACGGAGTCCCGAGCCAGCGCTCAGGCCCTCGGCGACTACACTGTCACGCGCATCGAGCAGCGCGACGAGTGCACCATTCACCGGCGTCCCGTCCCGCGCATTGAGTCTGACGCGAAGCTCACTGGTACCCTGCTGACTCGAGACCGGCGGCGCCACCGCGACGGCGCATGCGAACGCAACCGCCAACCGCGCCGCTGTCACGCGCCCTGCACGATCTTGTAAATGGTATCGCCGGCCAACAGATATAGCTCGCCGCCGAAATCCTGACCGAACGACGTGACTCCGCTTGCCGTAACGCCCCAGTCGATCCGATCGGCGGCGGCTCCGGCCGCATATCGCACGCTCTTCAGAAATCCGGCGCAGTAGTCGGAATACAGGTAGTGTCCCTGCAATCCGGTGATCGCCGTGCCGCGATAGACGTATCCACCCGTTATCGAGCAGGCGCCGGCGCTGTGCGGGTAATCGAGAATCGGATCCTGAAATCCGGTCTTGCTGCACGTGGTCGCGTTGTAGCAGCTCAGCCCTTCGGTGACGTTCCACCCGTAGTTGATTCCGCCGCTGGTGGCGGGAACGACGTCGATCTCCTCGTGCAGATCCTGACCGACGTCGGCGATGTAGAGCAGCCCGGTCGTCTTGTCGAAGGCGTAGCGCCACGGATTGCGCAGCCCTTTCGCCCACAGCTCGCCGCGCTTGTTGGCCTGACCGGCAAACGGGTTGTCGGCAGGAATCGCGTAAGGATCGCCGTGATCGACGTCGATGCGGATCAGCGCGGCGAGGATTGTGTTGAAGTTCTGGCCGTTGAGATAAGGATCGCCGGCACCGCCGCCGTCGCCCAGACCGGCGTAGAGCATCCCGTCGGGCCCGAATGAGACCAGTCCGCCGTTATGATTTGATTGCAGGGAGTGCGAAGCGGTGATGATCACCTTGGCACTGGCCGGATCGGCGACATCGGCGCTGGTGGCAGTGTAGCGCTCGATGTGGATGTCACCGTTGGTCTGGGTGGTGAAATAAACGTAGAAGAAATGGTTCGTCGCGTACTGCGGATGAAACGCAACGCTCAGCAGGCCGCGCTCGCCGCCGCTCAGTACTTTGCTCGAGATGTCGAGGAACGGAGTCGCCTGCAGCGCGCCGTTCTTCACGACGCGGATCCGTCCCGCCTGTTCGACCACGAAGATCCGCCCGTCATCGAGCGGCTGGGTGAGAAAAACCGGACTCGTCAATCCGGTGCTGACGAACGGTGCCAGCTTGAGCGTCAGACCGGGCGGGGGGGGACCGTCCTTGTGCGGTCCCGTCGATTCCGAATGGCAGGCTGAGAAGGAGAGCAGCGTCAAGCTCGACAACAATGAACGAGTGAGACAGAACATCATCGCGCTCTCCGGGAATGGAAATGCCGGCTATGTATATTTCCGGCGCTACGAACACTACGCCAGTCCGCGCAACTCACATGCCTCCCAAAGTACACAAAGAACGTCCCCATCGGGACTTGCTTCAGATTCCAGACTTCTCCGCCAAAGAGATCGAGAGACTCTTCGCGCTCGCTGAATCGATGCGCCGCGGCAAGTACCGGAAGAAGCCTCTCGCCGGGAAGTCGCTCGGGATGATCTTCATGAAGTCATCCACCCGTACGCGCGTCTCCTTCGAAGTTGGCGCGTGGCAGCTCGGGGGTCACGCGCTCTTTCTTTCGCCGCGCGACGTCCAGCTCGGACGCGGCGAGCCGATCGCCGACACGGCGCGAGTCCTTTCACGCTACGTCGATGGCATCATGATTCGCACCTTCGCGCACAGCGAAGTCGAGGAGCTGGCGCGCTACGCCGACGTGCCGATCATCAACGGGCTGACCGACCTCGTGCATCCCTGCCAGGTTCTCGCCGATGTTCTGACCGTCAAGCAGCACCTGGGCGACTACAAGGGCAAGCGCTTCGCCTGGATCGGCGACGGCAACAACATGGCGAATTCCTGGCTGAACGCCGCTTACGTGCTCGGCTTCGAGCTGACGCTGGCTTGCCCCGAAGGCTATGACCCGAACCCGATGATTCTCCAGCGCGCGCAGTCGAAGGCCAAGGTGCGGGTGGTGCGCGAGCCCGCCGAGGCCGCCGACAAGGCCGACGTGCTCAACACCGATGTTTGGGCATCGATGGGTCAGGAGGAGGAGCAGGCCATCCGCGAGAAGGCGTTCAAGGGATACAAGGTCGACCAGGCCTTGATGGATCGCGCCAAAAAGGACGCCATTTTTCTGCACTGCCTGCCCGCTCACAGGGGCGAGGAGGTCACCGCCGAAGTGATCGATGGACGACAAAGCCGGGTGTGGGACGAGGCCGAAAACCGGCTGCATATCCAGAAGGCGATCATGGCGGTTTTGATGGGCGGAGAAAAATTCTGAATCACCAAGGGATTGCTCACAAAGATGCCTTTCAGAATGGGTCTGTGAGAACGGGTTAAGCCAGCGTAGAAGAGCTTAACTCCTGTTGAGCTTGGGTCGGGTGGTCGTCTTTATCGTAACCCTCTACATGAGAGTTACGATGCGCCGTTCCCATGGGGTTTCGACCGTTCTGACCCTTCTCAAAGCGGGCTCAGTGGCAGCCATTCTTGGCGCCCTCGCCGCTTCTTGCTCCGATACCACGGCCCCGAAGTGGGGCATGCCCGCTGGCGTCACCTACGTCCGCCTGGACGACGACTCCGCCAAGCAGGCCTATGTCGCTCAGAATCCGATTGTCGCGGACGTCGTTGCGCCCATGTCGGCCAACGTCCTCGCGACACCGAGAGCGGCGGCGCTGAGTGTGACCAGCCCCACCACGCTTTACGTGAAGACCCATCCGGCGTTCGATCCGGAAGCCATTCCCAACATCATCGTGCCCCATGATTCGCTGTCGGACGACGGCATCGTGCAGCACATCCCGCTTGGCTTCGACTTCGAGTTCTACGGCAACACGTACTCCGAGGTCAACATCTACATGAACGGCTTCCTGAAGTTCGGGCCGGCCGTGCAGAACAAAGCCAGCTCGAATTTCATGCGCGGCGATGCCATACCGAACGCCGCCGATCCGATGAACATCATCGCGTTCGCCTGGGCGGACTGGAATCCTGTCAAGGTTGCCGACGGCGTTCGCTTCGAGACCCGTGGCGACGCTCCCAATCGCCGCTTCCTCCTGCAGTTCAATAACGTGCCGGAGTCCGGCAGCGGGCGCGGCCTGCTCATGATGCAGCTGGTGCTGACCGAATCGACCAACTCGATCACGATCTACACCAACACCATGAACATCACGAACTTCTCCAACCGCGTCACTCAGGGTATCGAGAACGCGGACGGGTCAGTGGCTGCGTACGACAGCGTCACCAATCCGATCAATGGCGTCACCAGCGCGCGAGTGAGGGGCTTCTTCAGCCTTACCAACGATGCAGTCCGCTTCTCGCCGCCCCAGCCGCCGAGGATTTTCGCTCCGAAGGACACATCGGTCCTGACCACCCCGCCGTCGGCAGATGCGGCCAACGCGCTGACCTTTAGCGCGCGCGTCGGAACCTGCGACGCGAATGTGAACCCGGGCATGGCTACCGCCATCGGCGATAACCCGATCGTTTCGATCGTCGGCGTCAGAAGCGACGACGCCAACGCGGCGCTCAGCGGCCGCTACCTGAAGGGTGTCACCACCATCACCTGGACGGCGACCGACGCCAGCGGCGGTCAGGCCATCGCTCATCAGACCGTCACTGTCCTCGACAAGGAAAATCCGCTGCTCGCCGCGCCGCAGGATGTCACGGCGAACAACGATCCGCATCTCGGTACGGCTGTCGTTGCCACTGGGTCTCCCCAGGCGGCGGATAACTGCGACGGCCTGAAAGTCTCCAGCGCGCGCAGCGACAATGCTGCAATCGACGCTCCGTTCCCGGTTGGAAAAACCACCGTGACGTGGACGGCGACGGATGCTTCGGGCAACGTCGCGTCGGCGACGCAGTCGGTCTCCGTGCTCGACGTCGAAGCCCCTGTCATCGCGCAGATGCCAGATCTGATCGTCCCGGCCATCAGTCAGGCGGGCGCCATCGTCAACTTCAGTCTCCCGGCGACCGACAACGTCGGCGTAGTGTCGTCGGGCTGCGATCCGGCCTCGGGTACCATGTTCCCGGTCGGCAGCACAACGGTTAACTGCTTTGCTGCTGACGCGGCCGGCCATCGGACCACGGCGAGCTTCAACGTCCGTGTGCTGAGCGCCGCCGAACAGCTCCAGAACCTGATCAACTACGTGATCAGCCTCGGCGCCTCGAACGGCACCACCAATCCGCTGGTGAACCAGCTCCAGACGGCGTTCGATCACATCGATGTCGACAACCACGTCTCATGCGTGAAGATGAACGACTTCCTGTCGATGATTCCGAAGAAGGGAAGACAAATCCCCGGCAGCGCGACCTCGTACATGACCACCGAGGCAACGCGAATCATGACGGTGCTGGGCTGCGACATGGGCCCGCGCGCCGGCCTTGTTGGCGGCTGACCGAGGCTGAATTCTGATTGCTGATTGATCGATGAAAACGGGGCGCAGACACTGCGCCCCGTTTTCTTTGTTGGGGAATGGGCGGCATGTCTTCTGCACACCAGTCGCTCATGGCTCCCTCCAAGAAAATCGACGACCTCTACGACCTGATCAAGGGAATCGAGACGGCGATGTTCACCACGCGCCGGCCCAACGGGCAGCTCGTCTCGCGACCGATGGCGACCCAGGACCGCATCGAGGGCTGCGACCTCTGGTTCGTGACCAACGTCGACACCCACAAGCTCGACGAGCTCTCGCTCGATCCACACATCAACTGCGCCTACTACAACAACAAGACCCGCGAATGGGTCTCCGTGTCGGGCATCGCTCACGTATCGAGGAGCCGCAGCCGCATCAGGCAGCTGTACAAGGAAGACTGGAAGACGTGGTTCGGCGAAGAGGGCGGCGAGAAGGACGGCGGGCCCAACGACCCGCGCATCGCGCTGATCATGGTCGAGGCGGAGAGCGCTACCTATATGAAGGTGAGCAAGCCGAGGCCGATCGTCCTGTTCGAGGTCCTGAGAGCGCGGGTGACCGGCAACCCGGCCCCGATCGGAGACGTCCGCGAGATCACCGGCGCGGAATTGATGGATTAGGCAGGACTTAAGCTTTTTCTCTGCCAAATTGTCACGGCGCCCCTCCAAATCGAGGGGCGCTTCGCGCATATTGGGTCGGAATCAGCTTAACCCAGCCCAGACATGGCCGACCCAACCTCCGGTATCGATACCCTCTCCGCGTCCCACGCCCCGCTTCCCGCTCCCCTCAAGAGGACCCCTCTCTACGACGTCCACGTTGCCCTGGGAGCGAAGATCGTCCCTTTTGCCGGGTTCGAGATGCCGGTCCAGTATCCGACTGGTATAACGGCCGAGCACAAGGCCGTCCGGGAGAGGGCAGGGCTGTTCGACGTCAGCCACATGGGTGAATTCATCGTCCGCGGGCCGCAGGCCGTCGATTTCGTCAACTACGTCACGACCAACGATGTCGCCGCGCTCCAGCCCGGCCAGGCCCACTATTCGACCATTCTGCGCGAGGACGGAACCATCGTCGACGACTGTCTGATCTATCGCGCCGACGACCGGGTGTTGATGGTCGTCAACGGCTCGAACATCGACAAGGATTTCGCCCACATCTCGCGCTACGTCGCGAAGTTCGACGTCACCCTCGACGACATCAGCGACTCGATCGCGCTCCTCGCCCTCCAGGGGCCCGACGCCGAGCGCGTGCTGCAGAAGCACACCGACGTCGATCTCTCGAAGATCAAGTACTACGAGTACACGACCGGCACGGTGGCGCGGGTCGAGAAGGTGTACATCTCGCGCACCGGCTACACCGGCGAGGATGGATTCGAGCTGTACTTCCCCTCGGAGTTCGCACCCCAAATGTGGAAAGCGCTCACCGCCTCCGGCGAAGTGACGCCGGCCGGACTGGGAGCGCGCGATTCGCTTCGTCTCGAGATGGGGATGGCTCTCTACGGCAACGATCTCGACGACACCACCACTCCACTCGAGGCCGCGCTCGGCTGGCTGGTGAAAATGAAGAAAGGCGATTTCGTAGGACGTGACGCGCTCGTTAGGCAGAAAGAGCAAGGGCTGAAACGCAAGCTCGTCGGCTTCACCACCGCCGAGCGATCCTTCCCGCGACACGGTTACCCGGTGTTCGCCGCCGGCCAGCCGAGCGGAGAAGTGAGGAGCGGGACGATGAGCCCCACCCTCGGCATTCCGATCGGGACGGCGTACGTCCCGCCGGAGTCTGCGGCTGAAGGATCGCGGATCGAGATCGAAATTCGGGGAAAGCGAATTCCGGCGACGGTGCAGAAGATGCCGTTCTACAAGGACGGCTCGCGCAAATGAGGGATTCGTGCGCGTCGCGGTGATTACGGTTTCGGACTCGGTCGTGAGCGGCCAACGGCAGGACACGTCCGGCGCCGTCGTGATCGGCTGGGTCAAGGCAAAAAAGTACGAGCTGGTCTCGGCAGTGAAGTGCGCCGATGAGACCGTCGAGATAGTGCGGTCTCTCGTCAATGCCTGCGACACCGACAATGCCGATCTCGTGCTCACCACCGGTGGCACTGGTCTCGCTCCGCGCGACGTGACGCCGGAGGCGACGCGGGCGGTGATCGAGCGCGAAGCCGAGGGGATCGCCGAGCGCATACGAGTGCTGTCGCTGCCCAACTTTCCGCGCGCGGCGCTGTCGAGGGGAGTGGCCGGTGTCCGCGGGAGTTGTCTGATTGTGAATCTTCCGGGCTCGCCGAGTGGAGTTCGGGATGGGCTCGATGCGCTCGATCCGATCATCCAGCACGCTTGTGATGTCCTGAGTGGCAAGGTCACCGAGCATACTCTCCCTGGGGGACCAGGCGGTCATGCCGGTCCGGAGCTGTCGCGGTGAAAGTCCTAATCACGCTCAACGACGTCGAGCCTGCGGTCCGGCTCAACGCGCTGCTCGAGACCGCCGGCACCCAGACCGCCGTCGTCTCGCCGCTCGACGACCTGCGCGGCGAGATCAAGCGATTCAAGCCCGACCTCGTCGTCCTCACCGGCAATCTCCGCGATTCCAGCACCCTGCAAATCGTGCGGGATCAGCTGTGGAACGGCACCGCCGTCCTCGGCCTCGCCGACATCGAGGATCCCGAGCTGCGCGAGAGTCTCCGCGCCATCGGCTTCACCGACATCTTCACCAAGCCGATCTCGGCCGACGAGCTCTATCTCGCGGTTCGGCGAGTGCTCGATCGACGGCGGCTCACCGAGCTCACCGGTCTGATCGGCCAATCGGAAGCGATCAGTGAGGTGCTGCTCAAGATCGAGCAGATCGCGCCTGTCTCGAGCACCGTCATCATCGAGGGCGAAAGCGGCACCGGCAAGGAGCTGGTGGCGCAGGCGATCCACAAGCTGAGCCCGCGCCGAGGCAAGCCCTTCATCGCCGTCAACGCCGGCGCGCTGCCGGAGACGCTGATCGAGAGTGAGCTGTTTGGTCATGAAAAGGGCGCATTCACCGGCGCCGCCGAGCGCAGGATCGGCCGGTTCGAGCTGGCCGACGACGGGACGCTTTTTCTCGATGAGATCGGCGAGATCCCGCCTTCGACCCAGGTCAAGCTGCTGCGCGTACTCGAGGAGAGAAAGCTGACGCGCGTCGGCGGGACGACGATGATCCCGATCGACGTACGCGTGGTCGCCGCGACCAATCGTCCGCTGCGCGAGAGCGTCGAAGAGGGCTCGTTCCGCGCCGATCTGTACTATCGGCTGAACGTCCTCAGCATCTATCTCCCGCCCCTGCGCGAGCGACGCGAGGACATTCCGATCCTGGTGCGCCGGTTCATCAAGGAATTCTCCTCCCAGCACGACCGCACTTTCCGCGGCATCTCTGCTGAAGCAATGGAGATCCTGATGAACTATCCGTGGCCGGGGAACGTCCGCGAGTTGCGCAATCTGATCGAGAGCATGGTGGTGCTCGCGCCCGGCCGGGAGATCGGCCCCGAAGACATTCCGCGGGCAATTCGCGAGGGGGGTGCGGCGCGTTTTCTACCGGTGCACGTAGGACCCGTCGTGCGCGGCGCCGTCGGCGCCGAGGGGCGGGAGCTGGAGTTCCTGGTGAGGAGCATGCTCGAGCTGCGACTTCAGATCGAGGAGCTGCGGCGCCGGATGGACGAAGAGCGCGGCAATCATCGCGACTGGGTCGGGGAAGTCCACCCGCCGGCGTCCATTTCTTCGGGCACCATCTCGCGCGCCATCGAGGCGCCCGACCAGCCGGCGCCACCGTCCACGCTGACGCTGGCGCCCGGCATGACGATGGCCGAGATCGAGCGCGCGGCGATCGAGTCGGCGCTCAGGGAGACGCGCGGGAATCGCCGCAAAGCCGCCGAGATCCTCGACATCGGGGAGCGAACGCTGTACCGGAAGCTCCGCGACTACGGAATCGCACCGGAGCAGGTCGCCGGCGTCGGCTGATCGCGTGCTATGAACAACGAGACCGCCGTCGTCCGCTCATCGTTGTGATGTCCTGGGTAAACGAGTACGATCCCGGCGACGAGTGACCTGTAACTCCAGCCGTCCGGGAGTCGTATGAATTTCATGCAGACAGCTACCCAGCCCCAGACGCCGACACCCTTGCCGACGCCCGCCATCGCGCCGAAAGCGCCGACCACGTACAGCGTGCTCATCGGCAATCCGCAGCAACCGGCGCTGCCGGTCCCGACTTCACGCGCCGAAGTCCGCGCCGTCCTGGAGCGGCGCTCGCAGCTCTCCGATCAGTTGGAGAACGTCAGCTCCAGGCGCAGCGAGGTCGCCGACGAGCTCGCAAAAACCGGGGCGGATGTGGCGAGGACCGGACTCGAGCAACGGCTCCAGGTCATGGACCAGCGAATCCTCCAGCTGGAGGGGGATTTGGGCCGAACGGGCCAGCAGCTGGCGTCGGCGGCCCCGGAGCTGGTCACCGGCACCTCGGTGCCGGGCTCACAGAATAGCGACGACAACTTTGGCTCCGGATTCGCCGCCGGTAGTTTTTCGATCCTTGGCGTGGTCTTGCTGTTGTTCTTTGCCCGCCGCCGCTGGAAGGGTTCGGCGCGCGCGGGATCCGCGCAGCTCGGCCCCGATTCAGGACGCCGCCTCGAGCGCCTCGAGCAGGGAATGGACGCGATCGCCATCGAGATCGAGCGCGTTTCCGAGGGCCAGCGCTTCGTGACGAAGCTGCTGTCGGAATCCCATCGCGCCGCGGACAACATGGTGCCGGTCGAGAGCGGAGATCCGGCCAAGAGCTAGCCGTGAGAACTCTGCGAATCTGCTGCTGCGTGCTCGTCGCAATCTCGGATTCGGCAGATTCGTGGATGCGCCGGAGATCGCGCGCCACTCGGCAATCGACGCCGTCGATTTCTTTCGCCCGATGATCGGAGGCTGCACCATGATCTTCATCGACGCCCTGCCCCGGCCGCTGCGCGACGTCACGCTACCGCAGATAGCGGCGTTCGAGCTGTACACGCGGAGGACGCAGGCGCCGCCGCAATTCCAGAATCCGCGGCTCGATTGTGGGAGTCTCGTGGTGTGGACGAGGAGCTCGCTCTCTCTCCAGCCATAACCAACCGCTTACTGAAGGTGCGAGGCGTTAAGGCGTGTCGTGGGTGGAAAGATCGATCATCTCCCTCGACCCGAGGTACACTACGGAATGTGGATCGGTGGCATTGGTCAGTCGCGTAACGACCGCTGCGATGCGCCGGGCGGCGGCGAGAATCTCGGCGATCGATTCGGGCGCGTCTTCCGGTCCGACCTCGTTCAATAGCTCGACGTTCATCATCAGCGCGGTGAGCGGGTTGTTCACCTCGTGAGCCAGCGCCACAGTGGTGGCGGCGACGCC
>DASXGU010000161.1:0-8327 GCA_036488915.1 Gemmatimonadaceae bacterium
GGGGAGCAGGCCAGCGGCTACACTCCGCCGACCGACATCACCGCGCAGATAACCGTGCTCGCCGAAGGCACGCGCGGCACGCTGTCGCAGGCGTATCTGGACTGGCAGAAGATCACATCGGAGAATCCGCAGATCTTCGCCCTCGGCGTGAAGGAGGTCTGGGAGACGCTCAAGCCGCTCGACTCGATGGTGCACACCCTGGGCTGGCCGGTCCCGAGAGACTGTTTCGGCGGCAGCTTCATGTACCCGCTCACCCGCAACCTGGTGGCGCTGGGAATCGTGGTTGGCCTCGACTACAAGCGAACCACCGACGACATACATGAGATGCTTCAACGCATGAAGCTGCACCCCTTCTTGCGCGATCTGCTGGAGAGCGGAGAGATGGTGGAGTGGGGCGCCAAGACGATCCCCGAGGGCGGATTTTACGCCCTGCCGAAACGCCGCCACGGAGACGGGCTGATGATCGTGGGCGACTCGGCGGGATTCGTCGAGGTCGCCTCGCTCAAGGGAATCCACTACGCGATGCAATCGGGAATGTTCGCCGCACGCGCCGCATTCGATGCGCTCAAGCGCAAGGACACGTCGGCGGCGACGCTGAAGGAATACGACGCCATGGTCGACGGCAGCTTCATCGTCAGGGACCTTCACAGCCGCCGCAACATGCGCCTCACTTTCCAGAAGAACAACTTCTACGTTGCCGGCTTCAAGGCTGGACTGATGACATTGACCGGCGGAGCGCTGCCAGGCGGTAAGATCGAGTCCCACCGCGATTCCGAGGTTCCGCGCGAGGTGCGGCCCCCGGAGCCGTTCGTGCCCGACGGCAAGCTCACCTTCAGCAAGCTCGACGCCGTGTTCAAGTCGGGCAACGCGACGCGCGATGACATTCCTTCGCACCTCATCGTCGGCGAGAACGTGACACCGGAAGTCGCCGACCTCTACACCCACATGTGTCCGGCGGGAGTCTACGAGCGCGACGGTGCGCGTCTCGTCGTAAGCCCTGCCAATTGCGTCGATTGCAAAGCCACCGACGTCATCGGGCCACGCTGGACTCCGCGCGAGGGCGGGAGCGGGCCCAAATACCGTCAGATGTAGCCGATGCGGTAGATGTCGATACGCTGCCGGATTTCGCCGGCCTGGAAGGGCCAGGTATCCTTCCGCCGCACCTCCAATCCGTTCTCTCCGCACGCCTCGACAAAAATTGGCGCTGCCAGCCGCCCCGGGTCGGCGATCATCGCGACTCCGTCCGGTTCCAGGACTCGCTTCAGAATCGACGGCAGCAGCTCGGCGTACTCTTTCTCGTAGAGGACGTCGGATGCGAAGACAAGGTCGAAGGTGCCCAGATCGTCGGGGAAGTGGCGCCAATCCACCAGGCGCGTTCTCGCGCGCGTGCCGAGATTGCGGAATACGTTGGCCCGGGTAACGTCGAGCGCATCCTCGTAGTAATCGGTCGACAGCACGTCGAAACCGGCGCTCGTCGCCGCGAGCGTGCTCAGCCCCACGCCGCATCCCAGCTCCAGCGCGCGGCGACCGGCGCCGCCCAGCTCGAGGAGCTTGCCGGCCAGAACGATCGACGACGGCCAGACATCGGCCCAGTACGGCAGCCGCTCGTCCTTGACGAAATCTTCCTCTTTGATGAGATCGTCGGGATTGGCGGGCTTGAAGATGCTGTAGGTGCGGTCCCCGACCGCGGCCTCTAGCACAGTCGAGCGAAACCGGCGCGTCAGCGCCACCACCAGGGCGTCTCCGTCGAGCGCAGCGGTCTCGCCAATTTCCGAGCCGGAGCCGCGGTCGATCACAGCGAGAACGCCGACGTTTCTTCCAGGCTCTGGTCGAGCATGATCGCATTGAGCTGGGCCCCCTTCGGCACGTGCTGTGGCTTCTCGGGAACGATGAGAAGTGCGTTGGCCTTTGCCATCGACGTCAGCGCGGCGGAGCTCTGGTGGCCCGTGAGTCTGGCCTTCAACGAATCGTCGGCGCCGCGTGTCACCACCGCGCGCAGAAAATGCGTCAGCTTGGCGGCGATCCTGACGTCTTCCTCCAGTGTGACCGTCACCGTTCGTCTGAAAAAGTTGGCGTGGCCCTGCATCTTCCGCAGCACCGGCCGCACGAACAGCTCGAAGCTCACCATTGCGGAGACGGGATTGCCGGAGACGCCCAGCCACGGCACCCCATCGAGCAATCCAAAAGCGAGCGGAGCGCCCGGGCGCATCTTCACCTTCCAGAAGACCTGCTCTCCTCCGAGCGCGGCGAACACATCGCGGGTGTGGTCCATGTCTCCAACCGAGACGCCGGCTGACGTGATGATGAGATCGCTGCCGCGCGCTTTCTCCAGCTTTTTTCGAAGCGATGCTTTGGTATCGGCTGCGATCCCCAGTCCGATTGGAGCGCCACCGGCGACCCTGACCAGCGCATCGAGTGTGAAGCTGTTGCTCGACACGATCTTGCGGCCGGCCGCGACCTGATCGAAATCGTCGAGTCCCACCAGCTCGTCGCCCGAGCTGATGATGGCTACGCGTGGCCGTCTGAACACCTTTAGAGAGGAAACGCCGTTGGAAGCCAGCACGCCGAGCAGCGCCGGGCGGATGGGCGTACCGCGCCTGGCGAGCAAATCTCCCAGCTGATAATCCTCACCGGCCGGCCGAACGTTTTTCCAGACGTCGCGCGCCTCGCGAATCTCGACGTGCTTCTTCCCGCCGTCGGTGTCCTCCTTTCGGATGATCGAATCGGCGCCATCGGGGACTGGCGCGCCGGTCATGATTCGCATCGCCTCGCCCCGCCGCAAAGGCCTTGGCGCAAAATCGCCGGCGGCAATCGTAGCCACCACCTTGAGCCTGACCGGCGAACCGGTCATCACCGGTGTGAGATCCGCCGACCGCACCGCGTAGCCATCCATCGACGAGTTGCTCCACGGCGGCATCGTCACCGCCGCGATGACGTCCTCGGCAGCGACGCGTCCCAGCGCGCGCCGCAGAGGCACCGCCTCGACGCCCAGTGGCCTGATCTCGGCCAGTACCTGCTCGATCGCTTCGGCGACGGTCAGCATCGCGTCAATGCGCGCGATAGCTGGCGAGTGCCGCGGCGATGGTGTCGGCGATGCCGGTGACGGCCGAGCTCGGAGTAGTCCAGTTGTTGGCGAGGATGCTGAATATCAGCCTCTCTCCGTCCGCCGTGGTGACGTATCCGGACAGCGAGCGCGCCGACGCGATCGAGCCAGTCTTTGCGTGCACATTGCCTGCGGCGGGGGTGCCCTTCATCCGGTCCTTGAGAGTGCCATCTACGCCGGCGATCGGCAGCGCGTCGTAGAAAACCGCGAAGGCGGTATCCCGCTGAATGCGGTCTAGAACCCGCACCAGCGTCTCCGGCGTGACCAGGTCGTGCCGGGACAGACCACTGCCGTCGCGGATCACGAACCCGTCGGGCTGCACTCCCCAGGCGAGCAGCTGCTGTCCGACGATCTTCCGCGCGCTGTCCGCCGTTCCCATGCCGCCGCGCTCCAGACCGATGGTCTTGAGCAGGATCTCGGCGATCTGGTTCTGCGACGGCTTCATGAGCGCGGGAATGATGCTGCGCAGCGGCGGCGACACGTACGTGAAGATGGTGTCGGTCTTGATCGGTGTCGGGAAGATCGAGTCGATCACGCCCGTCTCGACGTCGATGTGCTTCCGCACCAAGGCGTCATGAAAGGCGTTCAGATACCCGGTGGCGGGGTCCTTCGCCGGGCCGGAGTAGAGGCTGTCGCGCACGGTGTCCGGCGGCGGGCGCAGCGACGTCGGCGCCATTCCCTCGTTGAAGATCAGCTCGTCGACGCCCGAGGCGTAGTACTCGCCGAGGTCGTCCCACTCCCAGCCGTACCCGTGGACTGAATCCGGAAAAGCGTCGCCGATCCGGCCGAGCGAGCCCGTGACCTGTCTGATTCCGTGCGCGCGCACCGAGTCGGCGAGGCTGTCCATCACCACGGTGGCCAATCCGCGCATGTTGTCGCTGATGGTGGGGTCGCCGCGGCCGATCACCAGCAGGTTCCCGTCGAGCAGCGAGTCGCGCACCTCGCCGTCCCTGACGAAAGTCGTCTTGTAGGTATAGCCCGGGCCGAGCAGCGTCAGCGCGGCGGCGGCGGTTATGATCTTCATGTTGGAGGCCGGCATGAAGAGCTTGCCCGCGTTCTTCGAGTAAAGAGTGTCGCCAGTCCGCGGGTTCACGATCAGCACGCCCCACTGCGCGTTCCTGAACTCCGATTGGGAGGTCAGCGAGTCGATCATGTGGCGGAGATCACCGCGAGCCGTCGCGCCCGGGTTGACAGTGCGCATCACGGTCACGCAGCCACCGAGTATTGCCGGCGAAATGCCGAGCACCAACGCGCGCGCGACGCGCCGCGAAAGATTGTCCAGCACGGTTGTGGGCTACTCCCTGCTGTAGGTGGCGCTCAGAGTGTCGTCCTCGCCCACCGTGACACGGACGACTCTCGCCGGCCTGGGCAGCGCGGCGTCGATGCGCTCGAAAATGAACCGGGCGAGGTTCTCCCCCGTCGGCACCAGCTTGCCGCTCGCAAACTCAGGAACGTCGAGGTTGATGTTGCGATGGTCGAAGCGCGCCCGTACCTCTTCGGCCAGAATTCTGTCCAGAACGCCGAGATCCGCGACAAAGCCCGTCTCGTCGTCGATCGGGCCGCTCACCGTGACATCGCAGACGTAGCTGTGGCCGTGAAAGTTGGGCCACGCGCACGCCCCGAACGTGTCGGCGTTTTTTTCGTCACTCCATTCGGGACGGCTGTACCTGTGCGCCGCCGAGAACGATACCCGGCGAGTCAAAGAAGCTGTTGCCATCCGCTAAATCTGGTCAATCCGCCCTGCACCCGCAGCCCGACTAGACGTCGTCGCGAAGCCCGGACGGAGTGTCCTCGGAGCCTTCGGTGCCCTCGGGTGTGGGACCATCGGGCGGATTCCATGGGATGGCGGCGCCGATGGACTCCTGGACGTCGGTGGTCCCGAACAGCTCGGCGCGGATGTCCTCCCGCAGGTGCGCGGCTTCCGGATCGTCATTTCCGGGACGGTCACCGAGGAGCAGTCCTTCGTGGAGGTCTTCGTCGACCAGATGCTCGTCGATCGGCTCGGGGCTCTCGGCTCGGCGGATCGGATCTACAAAGAGGTTGTTGCGCACCCGCTCGAGCCCGACCACGTCGGTGACGATGCGCTCGGCGATCCTCAGCTCCTCGTCGGTGCCGACGCGGCCGGCGAGGCTCACCACACCCGAGCGCACCGATATGTCGACGTCGTCGGGATCCACCGCCATCTGCTGCTCGAACGCGTCGCGCACCAGCGCGCGCAGCTCGTTGTCGTTCAGATCGCCGGTGTCTCTGATGTTCTCGTAATCCCTTTCCACGTTTCCTCCGGTGCGCCCGGTGTGGGCGCTTCAGGTTACCGGAAGAACAACAGCGATGCGCCGACCGTCAGTGCCCGATTGTTCTTCCAGAATGAGCGGGCCTGGTTGCCCGTCACGGCCGCCGTTCCGCCGGTGGGGGTCACGTAGTACGCCGTCGGGTACTTGAGCTGATAAAGGAAGTCGTTCCAGTCCACCGTCAGCTGAAATCTTCCACCCGGCACGAACTTGAGCCCACCGCCCCAGTTGAACGCAAACGGGGTGCCGAAGGTGTACGGGTCGGATGCCACTGTGCAGCCGCACGAAGCGATGCCGCCGCCAAAGTTCACTACCGGGACGATGTGGTGAAAACTCTTCTCACCGGTGAGATTGAGGGCGAGCCCGACGTCGAAGAGATTGATCGCGACTTTCCGGGTCCCGAGCTGCCGGGCGGCGCCGACTTTGGTGGGATCGATTGTGACCCGCTGGCTGTTGACGTGGGACCAGCGCGCCATCAGGAACGCCGGACCTCCAACGTGGATCTGGTAGCGGGCGCCGAACATCTGCCCGGACTGCGGGGCGACCCCGATTGGATCCTTCGCCGCATCGTAGTGACCCCCGAAGAAAGTGAATTCCTGCGAGGTCTCCAGATCGCGGTACGGGCTCTTGTCGGGAAGATGCCCGACCTGCGCCCGCGCCGTTGCGGCAATGCTCAAAAGCGCCAGGGCGCTCAGAAAGTGCTTCACTAATCGACTCCAAGATTTTCGCCGGTCATCTCCGGCGGCTGCTCCACACCGAGCATGGACAATATAGTTGGTGCCACATCGCACAACGCTCCGCCGGAGCGCAGCCGCTGCTCCTGCTCCCAGTCCACGACCACGAACGGCACTGGATTGGTCGTGTGCGCGGTGTGGGGGCCGCCCGTCTCCGGATCGATCAACATCTCGGCGTTGCCGTGGTCGGCGGTAACGATCAGCCGCGTGCCCGCACTTTCCGCGGCTTTGAGAACGCGCGCCAGCGACTGATCCACGGTCTCGACCGCCTTGATCGTGGCGGGGATTGAGCCGCTGTGACCTACCATGTCGGCGTTGGCGTAATTGCAGAGTATGAAATCGTGGTCTCCCGACGAAATGCCGCTCACCAGCGCGTCGGTCACTCCGGCAGCGCTCATCTCGGGCTTGAGATCATAGGTCGCTACCTTCGGGCTCGGCACCAGCACCCGGTGCTCGCAAGGGAATGGCTCTTCGACACCGCCGTTGAAGAAGTAAGTCACGTGCGGGTACTTCTCGGTTTCCGCCGTCTTGAGCATGTCGAGACCGCGCGACGACAGCACCTCCGCCAGGATCCTCGCCATCGACGTCGGCTGGAATGCCACCGGAACGTCGAAGGTCTTGTCGTAGTTGGTGAGCGTGGTCACCGTCAGGTGGGGGCGCCGCGAGATGTCGAAACCGTCGAAGGCCTGGTCGGTGAGCGCGCGGACGATCTGGCGCATGCGGTCCGACCGGTAATTGAAGCAGATGACCGCGTCGCCGTCACGCATGGGGGCGACCGGCTTTCCGTTCTGGGCGACGACTACGGGAAGCATGAACTCGTCGGTCTTGCCGGAGTCGTACGCGGCCCGGATCGCCTCCAGCGGATCAGTCACCTGCTCGCCTTCACCCAGTACGATGGCCCGGTAGCCGAGCTCGGTCCGGTCCCACCGGCGATCGCGATCCATCGCGTAATAACGTCCGGAAACGCTGGCGATCTTCGCCGGCGAGTCGATCTTCCGGATGTACTCGAGTAGCTCCTGCATGAAACCAAGCGCGGATTTCGGCAGACTGTCGCGGCCGTCGAGCATGGCGTGGATGGCTACCCGCCCGACTCCTTCACGCTTCGCCAGATCGAGCAGAGCGAAGGAGTGTTTGTCGATCGCGTGCACCCCGCCCGATCCTATGAGTCCGAGTAGGTGCAGGGTGCCTCCGTTCTTTTTCACTTGACGGCATGCACCCGTCAGCGCGGGATTGGTGTAGAAGGATCCGTCGGCAATGGCTGTGGAGATGCGCACGAGGTCCTGCATCACCACCCGGCCGGCGCCGAGATTGAGGTGGCCGACCTCGCTGTTGCCCATCTGACCTTTTGGGAGACCGACCCGGAGTCCGGATGCCTCCAGCAGGGTGCGCGACCCGCGCGCCCAGAGCGAATCCCAGACCGGTGTGCGGGCCAGTGCGATGGCGTTACCTTCGGTTTCCGGGCGGTAGCCCCACCCATCGAGTACGATTAGCGCGACTGGCCGCGCGCGCTGTGACGTTGCCATTATATCGGTAAATGTAATCCCACCCCGACGAGAGAGCCCGACGGACATGGAGATCTTCAGACCCAAACAGGAAAGTGGAGTCGAGACGCGGCGCAGTCCGGACCGCGCCGGGGAAGGCGACCGGCGCCGCGGCAGCTGGCGCGATTTCCGGCGGGCCTATCCGGGTTTCGTCTTCGTCCTCGGACTGGGCCTGGTGGCGATGCTCGCGGTCGACGGCTGGCTCGTCGCCAAGCGCGTCAAGTACAAAAGCGATGTCGCCCAGCTCCGTGAGCACATGACCGCCGCGGAGCGCGAGCGTACCGACGCGATCGTAAAGTCGGAGCAGAACAAGCTCCGCATTGCCATCGAGCTGGCCAAGCGGCAGGCCAAATTCGACAAGCGTCTGCACCTGAACGTCTCCATCGACAGCTCGCGAATGTACCTGACCAGGGAAGGCGCATTGCTGCGCGAGATGCCGGTCCAGTTCGGGCCCGAGCGCGCCGCCGCCGAATCCTCCAGCGCCCCTCCAGCGGCGATCCCGCGTGGAGAGCGTACGGTCGCCGAGCTGTCAGACAACAGCATCACCCTCGACGGCGGCGCGCGCATCCTGTCGTCGTCGACTCCGGATCCGGCCAGCGACCCCGCTCCGATTCCTCCGGGCTCGCTCCGCATCAGCAACACCGACATGAAGGCGATCATG
>DASXGU010000196.1:0-13994 GCA_036488915.1 Gemmatimonadaceae bacterium
TCGCGGACATCGGCCTTGCCGTCGCCGTCGGTATCGCGCAGCGCGGTGATCCCGCCGCCGCCTTGACTGTTGACGAAGACATCTCCGTTGGGCGCCACGACGAGGTGCCGCGCTCCATTCACGCCCTCGGCGAACACCGTGACGCAGAAGCCGGCGGGGACCTGAATGTCCGTCGTGCAGACCGGTGGTCGCGTCCCGCTGGTAGCTGTGTGTTGTCCACCAGCGATTGAAGAGACGACGAGGCCGGCGAACAGGAGGTGGTTTTTCATTGGGATCATGGTTGCCGATTTTCCCGACCGAAGCGGCAAATCCCGCACCGGCCATTCTGATTCTGTCACCACTGAATCTAAGGCTCCGAATCGCGGATAAAAAAAGGGCTGGTCGAAATGACCAGCCCCTTTATCGGAGCCAATTCGTTATGCGATCAGGTGGTCCCGCAGGCGCTTCTTACGCGCGCGGCGTCACCCGGCATATAGATGGCGAGCGCGGTCGCCTTCTGGGTGGCGGAGTTGGCTCCGATTGCCTCGCCCAGCACTTTGACCGTGCTCTTCGACTGCTGGACTGGGTTGATGATCACGGCGTTGGCGCCGACCTTGGCTGCTCCATTCCGGATCTGGGTCTGGAGCTGATTGTCGGTGGTCCAGACCGAGTTGCCCGATGCCTGGATCCAGGCCAGCTCGTAGTAGTCGTACGGCACGTCCGCGCGGCTGTTGTACACTGCAATCGCGTTCGCGCACGTCGGGGCGCGGCTCATCGCCGGACTGATATTGGTCGTGGTCTTCTTCACGCCGGCGCAGGCAGCTCCCGCTGCGAGCGCGCACGCGAGTGTGATTCCCCGGAAAGCGTTGGTCCCGATCATAAGTCACTCCCTTACAGTTGCTGGGTGGAGGCCCTCGTCGATGGGGCGGAGCCTGCCAACCTTTTTGCAAAGCTGAGGCCGTTTGCGATGAAAAAACGGGATGGAGTGTGACGCGCTGCTGACTGCGCAGCGGGCCGCCAGAGCTATTGATTGACGCCGCTGGCCAGAAAGCCGCCGTCGACGGCCAAAAGGTGTCCGGTAACGAAGCTGGCGGCCTCGGACGCCAGAAAGACCGCGGCTCCAACCAGCTCCTCGGGCTGTCCGAAGCGGCGCATCGGGGTGCGCATGAGCAGCTCGCGGCCGCGATCGGTCCCGTCGAGAAGTCCCTCATTCAGGGCCGTACGGAACACGCCGGGCAGAATCGCGTTCACGCAGACTCCCTGCGGGCCCCACTCCACCGCGAGCGACCTGGTCAAGGCGGCCACACCGGCCTTGCTGGCCCCATAGGCAGCCACTTCGTGCAGCGCGACCAGGGATGTCAGCGATCCAATATTGATGATGCGGCCGTAGCCGCGCGCGACCATGCCGCGGCCGAAGATCCGGCACGAGCGCAACATGCCGGTGAGATTGGTGTCCATGATGCGGTTCCACTCCTCATCAGTAACCTCGAGGGTGGGCCGGCGCACGGTGATGCCGGCGGCGTTCACCAGGATGTCGACGTTGCCGAATTCGGCGAGTGTCGCGTCCGCGAGTCGCTGCAGGGAGGACGAATCCGATACGTCGCATTCGATGGCCAGGGAGCGGCGTCCGCGCGCTCCGATTTCGCCGGCAACGTCCTCGACCAGCGTCTGGCGGCGGCCGGAGGGGATGACGTCAGCCCCGGCGTCCGCCAGACCGAGCGCAATCGCTTTGCCGATGCCCGAAGTTGCGCCGATGACGACGGCGGTGCGGTTGGCGAGGTCGAGACCGGGGAATCCCATGAGTCGGTACAATTTTATCCGCGATTGGCGCGACACGACAGCACCGCGCGTTCCGGTGAACTGGTGACGGGCATCGACCGAGCGTAAGATTGCGCATGGATCTCGTCACCTTCGGCGAAGCGATGGTGCGTCTGACGCCGCCCGACTTTCGTCGCATCGAGCAGGCGCGAAGTTTCGACGCTTACGTCGGCGGTGGCGAGCTCAACGTCGCCGTCGCCGCGGCGAGAATGGGTGTCCCAGCGCGGTGGGTGTCGCGACTCCCCGACAATCCTCTGGGACGCATGATCGCCGCCGGCGCGCGCCAGCAGGGAGTCGATGTCCAGTGCGATTGGACCCCCGACGATCGCGCCGGGCTCTATTTCGCCGAGCTCGGCGCCGCGCCGCGCGCCAGCAGCGTCCTGTACGATCGAGCGGCGTCGGCCATGAGCCGAATCAAATCCGGAAGCGTCGATTGGGCGCAGACATTTGGCGGCGCGCGGTGGTTTCACGTCAGCGGCATCACTCCCGCGCTCGGCGACTCCGCCGCGCAGGTGACGGCCGAAGCGCTGACCGCCGCGAAAAAGGCCGGCCTCACGGTGAGCTACGATCTCAATTATCGCAGCAAGCTCTGGAGTCCCGAAAAGGCGAGGTCGGTGCAGGAGCCGCTGATGAAGCACGTCGATGTTCTGATGACGACCGAGGAAGATACCCGGGTCGTATTCGGCATCGGCGCCGCTGCCAGTGATGGATTCGAGAAAGTGGATGCCCAATCGTACGAGCGAATTGCCAGTGAGCTGGCCGGAAGATTCGAGCTCGGCGCGGTGGCGATCACTCTGCGCGAGAATCCGCGAGTACTGCTCAATGGCTGGAGCGCGGTCGTAGCGGCAGATGGCAGGATCCATCGCGCTCGCCGCTACGAGGTCGAGATCGTGGACCGCATCGGCGCCGGTGACGCGTTCAGCGCCGGACTGATAACGAGCCGTCTGGAGAAACGCAGCTGGGGCGAAGCAGTGGAGTTCGCCACCGCGCTTTCGGCGTTGAAGCACAGCGTTCCGGGCGATTTCTGCCTGACCACGCGCGCCGAAGTCGAGCAGCTCCTGCGCGGCGCCAGTCTGCGGGTGTCGCGGTGACAGGTCGCGTGCGCTCGCCCGCCATCGCCGTAATCCGCGAGATCGGGATAATTCCGGTGATTCGGGCCGACAGCCCTGACGCCGCCATCGCCGTCGTGGCTGCGCTCGCCGAAGCGGGCCTGGTGATCGCCGAGATAACCATGACGGTGCCACGCGCCATCGACGCCATCGAAGCGGTTTCCAAACGGTTCGCCGACAGGATGCTGATAGGGGCCGGGACGGTGACCGATGCCGACACCGCCAAACGTGCCGCCGATGCCGGCGCTGAGTTCGTCGTGTCACCTTGCCTCGTGCGCGAGGTGATCGATGTCGCGCGGGCAGCAGGTGTGGCGGTTCTTCCGGGGGCGCTCACTCCGACCGAGGTGTTCGAGGCCTACAGCGCCGGCGCCGACATGGTCAAGGTATTTCCGGCGCAAAACGTCGGCGGTGCGGCCTATCTCCGCGCTCTGCGCGGGCCGTTTCCGGAGATCCCGCTGGTCCCCACGGGCGGAGTGACGCTGGAAAACCTGCCCGAGATGTTCGCCGCGGGCGCGGCGGCGGTCGGTGTAGGGAGTGAGCTGGTCGACAAGGATGCACTGGCAAGGCGGGATTACGCCGCCATCGACGCGCTGGCGCGGCAATTTCTCGCCGCTGCCCGAAAGGCTCGCGCGCGTTGATAACCTTTCGCTGGTTCGGCCCGCGCGATCCCGTTCCGCTATCCCACATTCGGCAGATTCCCGCGGTGCGCGGCATCGTGAGCGCGCTATACGACGTCTCCGTCGGCGAGCCGTGGCCGGTGGAAAAAATTCTGGCACTTCGCGAGCTCGTTGAGCGCGAAAACATGTCGCTCGAGGTGGTCGAGAGCATTCCAGTCCATGAAGACATCAAGCTTGGCAGGCCTTTTCGCGATCGCTTGATCGACAACTACTCCGAGAGTATCCGCAACATGGGCAGGGCGGGGGTGCCCGTGCTCTGCTACAACTTCATGCCCGTCTTCGACTGGACACGCACCGAGCTCGCCAGGCGGCTCGACGACGGCTCGACCGCGCTCGCGTACGACGACGCGGCTCTGGCGAGAATCCAGTTGTCGCGCGGCACCGCCGATCTTCCGGGTTGGGCGACGGCGTACTCGCCCGGTGAGCTGCGCGCGCTCCTCGATGCTTACCGCGCGGTGACCGACGATCGGCTCTGGGAGAACCTGGCGTACTTTCTGGAGCGCGTAGTGCCAGTGGCCGCTTCGTCCGGTGTTCGAATGGCGCTCCATCCTGATGACCCGCCGTGGTCCATCTTCGGATTGCCGCGGATCATCACCAACGCCGCCGCGCTCGAGCGCGTCATCGGTCTCGTCGACAATGGCGCCAACGGAATAACGTTCTGTACCGGATCCCTCGCCGCGAGCCCCGACAACGATTTAACGGAAATGGCCAGGTGTCTGGCCGGAAAGGGGCGCATCCATTTCGCCCATTGCCGCAACGTCAAGCGCACTGGGCTCCGCTCGTTTCGCGAAACGGCCCACCCATCCGATCAGGGAGACGTGGACATGCGCGCGGTCCTCGCGACTCTGGCAGGGAACGGTTTCGACGGCCCGATACGCTCGGACCACGGTCGTATGATCTGGGGCGAGAGTGGCCAGCCCGGATACGGCCTGTACGATCGCGCGCTGGGTGCAATGTATCTCCACGGACTGTGGGAAGGGCTAACGATGTCGACGGCTCGCCCGAAATAGTGATCGATCCGATCGACACCGAGCGGCCGTCGTCGTACCGCTGGACGATCTGCGCGCTGCTGTTCGTGGCGACGACCATCAACTACGTCGATCGGCAGGTGCTTGGCATCCTGGCCCCGACGCTCCAGCGCGAGCTGCATTGGAGCGAGTCGGACTACGGCAACATCGTCTCGTGGTTCAGCTTCGCGTACGCGTTCGGATTTCTGGTCGCGGGGCGCGTCATAGACTGGATCGGCACCCGGCGCGGGCTGGCGGTGGCCGTCGTCGCCTGGAGCGCCGCGGCGATTGCGCATGCATTGGCGCGAACGGCAGCAGGATTCTCCCTCGCCCGCGCCGCCTTGGGGGCGAGCGAGTCGGCGATCTTTCCCGGATCGATCAAGGCCGTGGCCGAATGGTTTCCGCAGAGAGAGCGCGCGCTGGCAGCCGGAATATTCAACGCCGGCACCAACATGGGCGCGATACTCACGCCACTGCTGGTGCCGTGGATCGCGCTGCGGTGGGGATGGCAGTGGGCTTTCGTGGCGACTGGAGGCCTCGGAATCCTCTGGCTTCTGCTCTGGATTCCGCTTTACAGAGATCCACCCGCGAAGCCGGCGACTACGCCGGTCGCGACGGCCACGCCGTGGCTGAGTTATTTCAGATACCGACAGACGTGGGCCTTCATCGCCGGCAAGCTGTTGGCGGACCCGGTATGGTGGTTCTACCTGTACTGGCTGCCGAAATTCCTCGACGCCAGGTACGGCGTCAAGCTCGCGCAGGTCGCGGCCCCGATCATCGTGGTTTATCTGGTCGCCGACGTCGGCTCGGTTGGGGGTGGCTGGATGTCGAGCGCACTCATCCAGCGCGGCTGGTCCGTCAACCGCGCGCGCAAAGTGACGATGCTGGCTATGGCTCTGCTGATCGTGCCGACGACGATGGCTTCACGCGCGCCCAACATGTGGACGGCCGTTCTGATCGTCGGCGTCGCGGCCGCTGCGCACCAGGCGTGGTCGGCCAACGTCTATACGCTGGCCAGCGACATGTTCCCCAGATCCGCGGTGGGATCCGTCGTCGGAATCGGCGCCTTCGCCGGCGCCATGGGCGGCGTCGCGTTCCAGCGCATCACCGGCCGAGTGCTGCAAGCCAACGGCAGCGACTACACGCCAATCTTCGCCGTCTGCGGTCTTGCGTACGTTACGGCGTGGGCGATTATACATCTACTCGCCCCTCGGCTCGAGCCTGCACGTCCTGGAGTCCCGGAGACATGAACACCTATCGCAAAATTGGCGCGCTCGTCGCCATCGCACTATCGGGCTGCGCGCCCCGCCCGCCAGCAATGACAGTCGTCAGCTTCCCGGTGGCGACCGGATCCGGCGTGCTGATTGGCGACGCGATCAGTCCGAATAGTCTGACCGACCGGGAGCGGTCAGAAGGATGGCGTCTGCTATTCGACGGCGCGACGTTCAAAGGCTGGCGCGGGCTCGGCTACGACACAGTTCCTACCGCGCACTGGAAGATCGAAAACGGTGCGATCCGGAAGCTCGCCGATGGAGATGTCCCGCGCCTGCCCGACGGCCAGCCAGCCGCCGGCGGCGATCTGATGACAACCGACACGTTCCGCGATTTCGAGCTGTCGTGGGAATGGAAGATCAGCCGCGCCGGCAACAGCGGCGTCAAGTACAACGTCTCGGAAGAGATATCCATGGCCAATGCGCCCAATCACGCCGCGCTTGGCTTCGAGTATCAGATGCTCGACGACAGCCTGCACGAAGACAACAAGGTTCCGTCGCACCGTGCCGGAGCGCTCTACGACCTCATCCCACCAAACGCGAACAAGGTGTTGGCACCCGTGGGTGAATGGAATTCATCGCGGATCGTTTTCCGCGGCAATCACGGTGAGCATTGGCTGAACGGAAAAAAAATCGTCGAATTCGAGCTGGGAACGCCGGCTTTCGATGCTCTGTTGGCCAGGAGCAAATACCGGAGCATACCCGGCTTCGCCGACAAGCGCGCCGGCCACATAGTGCTCCAGGATCACGTCGACGAAGTTTTCTTTCGCAACATCAAGATTCGGAGCCTGTAACTCCGGGGAGATGTCATGAAAGGCAAGGACTCACTGCCGCGCCGCGATTTTCTTAAGACGGCGTCGGTTGCCGGATTGGGAGCGTTCGCGGCCTCTCGAGGGGCCGGGCCGCTCTTCGCCTTCAACGGCTGGCCGTCGCAAAAAATGGTAGTCGCCGTGATGGGACTCAACGGCCGCGGAATGGTGCACGCGCGAGCATTTGCCCGCGGCGCCAACACTACTCTCGCGTATCTCTGCGACGTCGACTCCAACGTCTTGTCGAAGGCGCTCGCCGACGTGACGCCTCTTCAGTCGCCGCCACCAAAAACGGTCACCGACTTCCGGCGGATCCTGGCGGACAAAAGCGTGGATGCGATCGCCATCGCCACTCCCGACCACTGGCACGCGGCGGCCACGATCCTCGCGCTCGACGCCGGGAAGCACGTCTATGTGGAGAAGCCTAGCGGTCACGATCCGCGCGAGGACGAGCTCATCGTCGCGGCGGCGCGAAAGCACCCGAGGCTTCGCGTCCAGCTCGGCACACAGGCCCGGTCGGGACCGCATTTCATCGAGGTGCTGCACGCGGTTCGCGGGGGCGCAATCGGCACACCTTATCTCGCGCGGGCGTGGTACGCCAACACACGCACCAGCATCGGACACGGGAAGGTGGTGCCGGTCCCACCGAATCTGGACTACGAGCTGTGGCAGGGTCCGGCGCCGCGCACTCCGTACCGCGACAACGTCATCCACTACAACTGGCACTGGTTCACCAACTGGGGCACCGGGGAGATCTGCAACAACGGAACCCACGAGATCGACGTCGGACGCTGGCTACTGGGCGTCGATTATCCGACCAGCGTCATCTCCACCGGCGGCCGCTTTCACTACGCCGATGACTGGCAGTTTCCGGACACCCAGGAAGCGACCTTCGTGTTCGACGGCAACAAGAGCATCGTCTGGGAGGGGCAGAGCTGCAACGGGCTCGAGCTCTACCAGCGCTCACGCGGCACGACGGTGCTCGGCACCAACGGCAGCGTCGTCGTCGATCGCGACGGCTACGTGTTCTACGATCTCAAGAACAAGATCGTCAAGCAGCTGGCGGCCGCGCCCAAGGGTGACGCGCTCAACACCGTTGGCGACGACTGGCTGACCCAGCTGCACCAGGACAACTTCACCAACGCGGTGAGGACGGGCACTCCTCTCACCGCGCCGATCGAAGACGGCGCCAAGACGGGTACCATCTGCCACCTCGGCACCATCTCTCAACAAGTCGGGCGACGCCTCAGCATCGATCCGACCAACGGGCACATCCTCCACGACGACGCGGCGATGAAGCTGTGGTCGCGAGAGTACGATCCGCGGTGGAAGCCGGTCGTGTGACCGGACTCCACGAAGACCGCTACTTCGATCCTGATCCGACGATTCGGCGTCATGCCCGCGCTCTATATGAGGAGACGCGGGCGCTTCCTATCGTTTCTCCGCACGGACACGTCGATGCGGGGATTCTCGCCAGGAACGAGCCGTTTGCCGATCCCGCATCGCTGATCGTCACCCCGGACCATTACATCCTGCGCATGCTATACTCGCGCGGAATCTCGATGGAAGCGCTCGGAGTCGCGGCGCTCGATGGGTCATCGCCGGCGGCAGAGATGGACCCGCGAAAGATCTGGCAGACCTTCGCCGACCACTGGCACCTCTTCCGCGCCACGCCGACCCGCGCCTGGCTCGAGTACGAGATCCGCGAGGTGTTCGGCATCGACCGAGACCTCGAGCCGTCCTCGGCCGGAGAGATCTACGACGGCATCTCTGAGCGCTTGCAATCTCCCGAATTCCGCCCACGCGCTCTGCTCGAACGGTTCAACATCGAAGTGTTGGCAACGACTGACGGCGCCGGTGACACTCTCGAGCACCATCGTGCGTTGCGCGAGCTCGGGCTTTCGACGCGCATCATTCCGACCTTCAGGCCGGACGCTGTTTTCCGGATTGCTGCCGACAGCTGGAACGATGCGCTTACGGAGCTCGCGCGCACTGCTGACCGCAAAATCGAGAGCTGTGCAGATCTGATCGACGCGCTCGCGCAGCGACGCAGGGAGTTCAAGGCGATGGGCGCGACCGCCACCGACCACGCCGTCCTGGTGCCGCGCACCGAGCGGCTCGGTGAGTCGGAAGCGGAGGCTCTTTTTGCCAAGGCGGTGTGTCGGCGGGCGACCGCCCAAGACCAGGCGCGCTTCGAGGCTCACCTGCTGATGGAGATGGCTCGGCTCTCGGTGGAGGATGGGCTCGTGATGCAGCTGCATCCCGGCGCCTTCCGGGACCACAATGAATCGTTATGCCGCCGCTTCGGACCCGACAAGGGCGGCGACATCCCGATCGCACCCGAGTTCACCCGGAATCTGCGGCCACTCCTTAACGAATACGGAAACGATCCCAGGTTCCGGCTGGTCGTGTTCGCCCTCGATGAGTCGACGTACAGCAGGGAGCTGGCGCCGCTCGCGGGTCATTACCCGGCGATGCTGCTGGGCGCGCCGTGGTGGTTCCACGATTCGATCGAGGGAATGATGCGATTCCGGCGGGAGACGACCGAGACGGCGGGAATCGAGAACACGGCCGGATTCACCGACGACACCCGCGCATTCTGCTCGATCCCGGCCCGGCACGACCTCGCGCGCAGGGTCGACGCCAACTATCTGGGCGGGCTCGTCGCGCGCCACGTCATCGACACAGCTGACGCGCGGGAGATGGCAAAGTTGCTCGCCTGCGATCTCGCCCGTCGGGCCTACCGCCTTACCTGAAGAGGCAATGATGTTCGATCACCAGATCCCGCGCCGCACTTTCCTCAAGCTTTCGGCGCTCGGAGCGGCCGGAGCAGGACTGGCCGAGCGTGGCCACGCCAGATCGCCAATTGCGCCCGCGGATGCAGGCGTCAAGCTAGGCGTCGCCAGCTACTCGCTGAGAAATTTCCCGCGCGCCCAGGCGATCGAAATGACCAAAGCGCTGGGCGTCCGCTACATCAATCTCAAGTCGGTGCATCTCCCGTACGAGCTGTCGGCCGCGGAGATCGCCGCTGCTCGGAGGGAAGTAGAGGCAGCGGGTCTGCAGATCGTCGGTGGAGGCATGATCACCTTCGAGACCGACAGCGACGACGGTGTGCGCAAATACTTCGACTACGCCAGGGCGGCCGGGATGCCGCTGATCGTCGGCACCTGCAAGCCGGCGATGCTGCCCCGCATCGAGAAGTTCGTGAAGCAGTACGACATCAGGCTCGCCATCCACAATCACGGTCCGGGCGACCCAAACTTTCCATCCCCGTACGATGCGCTCAAGGCAGTCAAGGGAATGGATCCCCGTGTGGGACTGTGCATCGACATGGGGCACACCGTGCGCACCGGAACCGACATCGTGCGCGCGGTCGCCGACGCGGGTCCGCGACTGCTGGACATGCACGCCAAGGATCTGCGCGACCTGAACGACGTCGACAGCCAGGTTCCGGTCGGCGACGGGAAAATCCCCATCGCCCAGATCTTTCGACAGCTTGTGAAGGCGAGGTACGCCGGCTACGTAAACCTCGAGTACGAGGTCGAACCCGACAACCCGCTACCGGGTATGAAGCAGTCGTTCTCCTATATGCGCGGGGTGCTGGCCGGATTCTCGGCGGCGCGCGCGTGATCGACCGGCTTACCTTTCGGTGCGGCTTTTATCTAGATGAGGAAATTCATGGACGTTCAGACGGCCGGCAGGCATACGGCCCTTGCGGTGATCGCAATTTTGGCGATCTCAGCGTGCTCGCGGAGCGGCCCCGAGATGGCGTACGCGAGTGGGCGGAACGCGAGCGCTGTCGCTGCCGTTCAGCATGTATCGAAATCCTCGCCGGCGGCGGCGCTGCGGCTCGTTCTGGCACCGGACGGCAACGCGGCGCGCTATCGGGTTCGCGAGCGTCTCGTCGAGCACGACTTCCCGAACGACGCCGTCGGCGAAACGAAGAGTCTGACCGGCGCCATCTCCTTCGACAAGTCGGGGAAGGTGATTCGGGATGTGTCGAAATTCACGGTCGATGCCGGAACCTTCGTGAGCGACCAGAGCCGGCGCGACGGGTACGTCCGCAGGCATCTGCTCGAGGCCGATACCTATCCGACCATCACTTTGGTCCCCACAGACGTAAAGGGCGTCAAGCTCCCACTCCCGAGCTCGGGCACCGCTCCGCTCGAGATGACCGGCGACCTCACCGTGCGCGGCGTTACCCGCCCCACTCTGTGGAGGGGGACCGCCAGATTCCAGAACGGCGCCGTGGCAGGCAGCCTTACCACCTCATTCACCTTCGATGAGATGCAGATCGAGCAGCCGGAGGTACCAGTGCTGCTGAGCGTCGCCGACACGATCAAGCTGGAGATCGACTTCAAGCTGCTCGAGCAGCATTAGATGCGCTGGCCTCATTGTTACGGGCATTCCCGCTCAAGGAATGCGAATCCGCAAAGTGTTTCCCCTCAGGTCCCACCAGTATTGAGTTAACTCATCGATTCGTTGGGAGCTCGACGACGAAGCGACTTCCTCGTGGCAACGCATCCTCCACCCAGATTTTCCCGCCGTGCGCAGCGATCGCAAGCTTGCAGAATGCTAGACCAAGTCCGACCGAATGTGCGCCTGTGACTGTATTCATGCCGGTAGCAGAGTAGCGCTCGAAAATCCGGGCCCGTGAGTGCTTTGGAACTCCGGGCCCATCATCCTCTACGGCGATGTGCACACACGCCGTTCTCGACGACACCTCAACGAGAATATGGCCGCCGTTTTCGGTATGCTTTATCGCATTGCTCACCAGATTTTCGATAATGCGCCGCACCAACTCGGTGTCGCATTCGCATACGACAGGCATCCGAGCGCGCACCCCAATGTGACGTGTGGGATCGAGCGCGCCCAAAGCGCGCGTTACGCTCCGCGCTACCTGCGCGACATCCGTCGGTGTGCGCTGCAACGGGAGGCGTGCGACCTCGAGCCGGCTGATATCTAGAAGATTGTTAGCCATCCGATTGACGCGAATCGTCTCCGCCATAGCGGCATCAGCATGCTCCGCCACTAAGGGATTATCTGAGAAGTCCTCGCGGAGCATTGCGAGATTCGCCATCACCACCGTAAGCGGCGAGCGCATGTCGTGAACGAACATGTTCACGAGATCATCTCGCGCGAGATCTTCTGCCTGGCGCAGGAGCAGCGTGAGGCAGACCAGCGTCACTCCCAGCGCCAACAGCACAGCTATGTAAGCCTCGGCAACTGAACCCGCGCCGGTGAGCGGCGCGATCCAGCCGTCAATCTCAGCGCCAACCAGAACCGTCGCACTTGAGATGCAGGCAGCCGCGACAACTATGCTGCCACGCACGCCGAGCAGTCCGGCGGCCATGAGGACGAACATGATGTAGAACAGCGCAACTGGCGCGTGCACTCCGCCCACATTCCAGGCGCGTTGCGTGACAATGAGCGTCAGCCCGAGCACGAGCAGCCAACTCGCCAGTGCTGTTCTTCCTCGGCGGTTGAGAATATGAAGCAGGAGCACCAAGGCACCCACTGCGGCAATTGACATAGCCCGCCTGACGACGGTAGACGGCGTAACTATGCTCGCTGCCATGAGCAGGACTGCAAGCAACCCGAAGAAGGACCATGAAATGAACCACAACGCACGAGCGCGCCGCGTCGATTCAGACGATGCCATCAATGGCGGGCCAAACCAGCCAATGATCGGAGATTCGAGAGCGGTCACCATGCGAGTGCTTCCTGTTCGCGGGCATGCCGTGACGCCAATCGCCATGCGGACGCGGAAATCGATTCAATTTGTGCGGCGGGGACGTCGAGTGCGCCTAGGGCCCAGCGCACCATGAACGAAGCGGCGTTCTTTACATCCGTGATGAGAACGTCACGCGCGATGCGCTCGACGATGGATCGGTTTGTTCCCCAGATTGCCGCGGCGATTAGTGGCAGTTCATCTGGCGGACGTTGGGGAAAAGAACTTGACAGGATAACGATCCAGCGCTGGACCGAGATGTCGCCGATGCGCTGAATGATTCCGCCACGCGGATCCGCGACGAGCACGCGCAGCATCTCGCGCCTGGTCGTGAGGAAGGTCGTGGTGTTAACGGCAATGAGAGCGCCGATACGCTGTGGCCCGGCTGGTACACCTCGCACCCGCTGCTCGGCCGCGTCGAACATTGTGTTGAATGACGATTCGACCAGAGCGTGCATGAGTGTTTCCTTGTTCTTGAAATAGAAGTACGCATTGCCGATCGAGGTGCCCGCTTCGCCAACGATGTCCTGCATCGTCGTTGCCTCGTAACCCTTGGTCATGAAAAGTTTGCCCGCCGCCCGCAGGATGCGTTCTTGCGCCGCTGCGCGGACTGCTTCGGCGCGTTCCGTTCGACGATATACCACGGCACCCCCAAGCATAGAATAGTGTTCTAGAGGGAAGAGTAGAATAGTATTCTGTACTTGTCAAGATCACGATTTCGCTTGTGGCTCAATTTCTCTCAACCGTGCGGTTCCTCCCGGACTCGGTGTCGGCAAGCACATTGGCGAAAAGGGCTGACTTCCACGCAATCGGACGCTGAGTCCGTTCTCGCAGTGACGAGTGTCACCACGAAGCTGCGACACAAAGGACTAGCGTAGAAAGCAGGCGGCGTAGAGCAGAAGGGCGGAGAAACTCGACCCGAACTCGACCAAACCAGGAGCAAAGAAAAAGCACCATCAGCGTAAATGCCGACAGTGCTTAGTCTTATAACAGCTCCCGAGGAGGGACTCGAACCCCCGACCCGGTGATTAACAGTCACCTGCTCTACCACCTGAGCTACTCGGGAATAGCTACGAAAATTAGCCAGTCGCCACGCTTGAATCAACCGAGGTCTCCCCGAAAAATCACTGGCACTCCTCCGCGGACGCGAACCGCCGTAGCTTCTTTTTCCATGCGCTCAAAACGAAATGGCGCTCAGCGTCAAACGGCACTCGTCACTGGTGGCTCCGGCGGCATCGGGCTCGAGATCGCCAAGGTCCTCGCCCGCCGCGAGCTCGACATCGTCCTCGTATCCCGCAATCGCGACGCGCTCGAGGCAGCGGCCGGGCAGATCGAAGGCAAGCACTCCGTCAGCGTCCACGTCTTCGCCGCCGATCTCCGCCGCCGCGAGGCGCCCGAAGCGATCTTCGACTTTCTGCGCAACGAGAACATCCCCATCGAGGTGCTGGTCAACAACGCCGGGTTCGGGCTCGGCGGCGAGTTCGCGGAGACCGAGCTCACCCGCGAGCTGGAGATGATCCAGGTCAACATCGCCGCGCTCACTCATCTCACCAAGCTCTTCCTCCCGGCCATGATCAAGCGCAGGTCGGGTAG
>DASXGU010000114.1:0-2201 GCA_036488915.1 Gemmatimonadaceae bacterium
GCCGTCGTACCTGCCCCACGCGTTCGTCGCGGTCGAGGATCATCGCTTCTATCAGCACGATGGTGTGGACGTGGTCGGCATTGCCGGGGCGCTCAAGGACAACATCTTCGGCGAGCGGCGCGGGGCCAGCACCATTACGCAGCAGCTGGTCGGCAACATGCACCCCACTCTCATCGACCGCACCGATCGCAGCCTCGGCAGAAAGCTCAACGAGCAGGCGGCGGCGCGGGAGATGGAGAAGCATTACAACAAGAGCCAGATCCTCGAGGCGTACCTCAACCAGATTCCGTTCGGACACGGCTGGTACGGAATCGAGAGCGCGGCAAGGCATTATTTCGGGAAGAGCGCGTCGAAGCTGACGCTGGCGGAAGCAGCGTCGCTCGCGGCGATGCCCAAGGGGCCGGCTCTTTACGATCCCCTCAAGTATCCGGACCGTGTTCGGCAGCGGCGCAACGTCGTGCTCTCGCTGATGGCCGATCAGGGCTACATCACTGCCGCACAGGCCGCGGCCGCTCAGGCGACACCGTTGGTGACGGCGCCGAACGGCGGCTACTCCGCGTATTCACCGTGGTTTGTGGATGTGGTGCGGGTGCAGGCGACGCGCGAAGGAATCCCGGTCACGCGTGGGGGGTATCGCATCTATACCGGCCTCGACCCGGTGCTCCAGAACGCCGCGACCAGCGCTCTGCTGGAGGAGACGGCGGCGGTAGAAGCGCAGCCCGACTATGCGCATCCCAAGTATGTGCCTGGCGCGACAGCACAGTCCGGCCGGGCTGTCACTGACTATCTGCAGGGAATGGTGGTCGCCATCGATCCGTCTTCCGGTGATGTCAGGGCGCTGGTCGGCGGCCGTGATTACGCGGATTCCCATTTCGATCGCGCCGTCGATGGGATGCGCCAGCCCGGGTCGTCGTTCAAGCCCATCGTGTACGCGGCGGCGATAGCCGACAGCATTGCGCCCAATGCGATGTTCGCCGACACGGCACTGGCCATCACCCTGCCGAACAAAACGGTTTATCGTCCCGAAAACTCGGATAACCGATTCATGGGCACGATCACTCTGCGCGAAGCGCTGGCGATGTCGCGCAACGTGGTCGCCGTCGAGGTCGCGATGAAGCTGGGAATGGATTCTATCGCCCAGCTGGCTCACCGAATGGGCCTCAACTCGGTCATCGCGCCGTATCCGTCGAGCGCGATCGGCGCGTCAGCGGTCCAGCCGCTCGACCTGGTTGCCACCTACACCACCTTCGCCAATCTGGGGACCCCGGTCGAGCCCCGATTCATCTACCGCGTAGAAGACAAGAACCGCAAAGTCGTTTTCTCACGCGAAGTACGCGCGCTGGCGCCGGCGCTCGACCCACGCGTGACCTACGTCGTGCGCGACATGATGCGGGATGTGGTGGAGCGTGGAACCGCGGCGAGCATCCGACGCTACCTGCCCACTTCGATTCCGGTGGCGGGAAAAACGGGCACCACCAACGACAACACCGACGTGTGGTTCGTTGGCCTGACGCCAGACCTGGTCGCCGGCGTCTGGCTGGGCTTCGACAAGCCGACCACGATCGCTCCGGGTGTCGGCGGCGGGTCTCTGGCTGCGCCGGTTTTCGGCAAAATGCTCGCGCGCTACTATGCGTCGAAGCCAGAGATGCTGAGCTCGCGTGACTCCACCCAGTGGAGTCCTCCACTCGGCGTCATCAGCGGTGAGCTGGATCGCGATACTGGCGAGCTCGCCAATGATCAGACCCCGCCAGAGCGTCGCTACACCGAATACTTCGTCGAAGGCACCGAGCCTGCGCCGCTCAAAGCAGACCCCTGGAAGCTGTTCGCCTGGGGGCCGGTGATTTTCTAGAGGGAAGAGGAAGAGGGAAGAGGATAAGTGCTGACTGAACGGGTGCGAGCTGTCAGCGGCAGAGTTGCAAGTTGTCAGTTCACTACGCCCAGACCGATCGGGATGCGCTTCCCGCTTCCCGCTTCGCGCTTCCCGCTTCCCGCTTCCTTAAGCCACTTCCTTGATCTCCAGCGGCGTCGCCTCTTCGCCCGGCTCCGCCGGCACGAGCGCGAATTGAAGTACTTCGCTCAGCGTTTCGACGGGATGGAAGTCCAGCGTCTGGCGAACTTCTTCCGGCACATCCTCGATGTCGGCTTCGTTCCCCTTCGGGATGATGATGGTCTTGATGCCGGCGCGATGAGCGCCGAGCACT
>DASXGU010000266.1:0-14036 GCA_036488915.1 Gemmatimonadaceae bacterium
TTCACCGCGCTGCGCGGCATGCCGCAGGCGGCGGTCAACGCGAGGGCGAGCTTCACGCGCAGCGGTGGCGCCGGACAGGCGCGCGTCACGCTCAACAATCCGGGCAAATCCATTGCGTTTTTCCTGCGCATTCAGGTGACCGGCAAGGGAGGCGAGGAAGCGCTGCCGGTACTGTGGGAAGACAACTATCTGACGCTGCTGCCGGGCGAAACCAGGACGGTCACTGCCACCTATCCGCTGAATCAGCTCGGTGGCGCCGCGCCCACGGTGCTTGTCACCGGCTGGAACATTCACCGGACTTCTGCGCGCTGAAGTCAGGCGGTAATCGGGGCGGCTACCGCTTTCGGTTGCCGCCCCCGTCGTATCAGACCGAAGCGGCGATTTTCTGCTCGTCCTCGTTCATCTCGGCCAGGATGTCGCCGAAGAGGGGCGTGCTGAGGTAGCGCTCTCCGGTATCCGGCAGCATGACCAGCAGCGTCGTCCCCTTCGGCGCGCCACTGCTCACCTCGAGGGCCGCGGCGAAAGTGGCACCGGCTGAGATGCCGACGAAGATGCCTTCTTTCCGCGCCAGATCCTTGCTGCACTGCATTGCCTGGGGCCCCGGGATGGTGATGACGCGGTCGACGATGTCCATGTTCACGGCGTCACCAGTGAGCTTCGGTATGAAATCCGGGCTCCAACCCTGGATCGGATGCGGCTTCCACGACGGGTGTCGTGATGCCGGCGAGCCGTCGGCGTTCCGCTCCTGCGGAGTCTTGCTCGTCACCATCGCCGCGTCCGCCGGCTCGGCGAGAATGACTTTCACCTCGGGTCGCTCCTTGGCGAGAACGCGTCCCACTCCCTTGAGGGTCCCGCCCGTCCCGAAGCCAGTCACCCAGTAGTCGAGCCGCTTGCCGGCGAAGTCGTCGACGATCTCCCTCGCCGTCGTGCGCGAGTGGTATTCGGCGTTCGCTTCGTTCTCGAACTGGCGTGTTCTGAACCAGCCGTTCTTCTCGGCGAGCTTGTTCGCTTTTATCACCATTCCGGTGCCACCTTCCGGCGCCGGCGTCAGTATCACTTTCGCGCCGAGGAACCGCATCAGTCTTCTGCGCTCGACGCTGAAAGATTCCGCCATCGTTACCACCAGCGGGTAGCCTTTGGCGGCGCAAACCATCGCCAGCCCGATTCCGGTATTGCCGCTGGTCGCTTCGATCACGGTCTGCCCCGGCTTGAGCTCCCCCCTTCGCTCCGCGTCTTCGATCACGCCGAGTGCGAGGCGGTCTTTCACCGAGCCGAGTGGATTGAATGCTTCGATCTTGACGTAGAGCTCGACGTTTGCCGGCGCGAGCTTGTTGATCCTGACCACCGGCGTGCGACCGACGGTCTCGAGGATGTTGGCGAATCTGGTCATGTGTGTACCCGACGCGACGAAATAGGTGTGAGTCTGTGCTGCGGTCGAGCCTGTAACGTATCCCCGATCCCGGGAATTGGTGTAAAGCCTTTGTATGCGCCCCAGCAAAGCCCTCAGGCGATAGCGTGCTGGTCCGTCACCCCGGTGTGCTCGGCTTCCTCGTACATCGCATCGATCAAGGCCTTGTAGTTCTTGTCGATGGTGCGGCGCTTCACTTTCTGGGTGGGGGTGAGCTCACCGCTCTCGATCGAAAAGTCGTGCTCCAGCAGTCCGATCTTCTTGGGCATCTCGAAGTGAGCGGTGCCTTCCAGCTCCTTGAAGACTTCCTTCTCCAGCTTTGCGTGGATCGTCGGCATCCGCAGCAGCTGGGCGCGATCGGTCCAGATGATGTTGCGCTTCATGGCCCACTTCTCGAGCTGGTCGAAGTTGGGCACGATCAGCATCGACGGGAACTTGCGCTTGTCGCCGAGCATCACCGCCTGGGCAACGTATTTGTTGGTCTTGACTTTGTTCTCCAGCGGCTGGGGCGCGATGTTCTTGCCGCCGGCCGTGACGATGATGTCTTTCTTGCGGTCGGTGATTGCCAGGAACCCGTCGCGGATCTCTCCGATGTCGCCGGTGTGAAACCAGCCATCGGCATCGATGGCTTCGCGGGTGGCGTCGGGTTTGTTGTAGTAGCCCTTCATGACGTTGGGCCCGCGCGTCAGGATCTCGCCATCGAACGCGATCTTTATCTCGACGCCATCGATGGGCTTGCCGACGGTGCCGATGCGGAAGGCGTCCGGCGTGTTGACGGCGATGACCGGTGATGTCTCGGTCAGCCCGTAACCTTCCAGAATGACGAGGCCGGCGGCGTAAAAGAACTTGTTGATCTCCGGCGAGAGGGGCGCGCCGCCCGAAACGAAGTAGCGGAGCCGGCCCCCGGTCCGTGCCTTGAGCTTGGAGAAAACGAGCTTCTGGGCGAGGGTGTATTGCTTCGCCAGGAGTCCGCGCGGCTCTCTCCCCGCCAGCTTTTCGTTCGCCCAGCGCTCGGCGACGCCGCTTGCCCAGAAGAAGATCCTCTTCTTGACGAATCCTCCGGTGAGCGCAGTCTCGAGAATGCGGGCGTACATCTTCTCATAGAGTCGCGGCACGGAGAGCACCAGCGTGGGCTTCACCTCCTGCAGGTTCACGGGAACCGTATCGATGGATTCAGCGTAGGCGATCGACGTCCCTGTCGCGAACATCAGGTAGTGTCCCGCCATTCTCTCGAAGATGTGCGACAGGGGCAGGAAGCTAAGGCCGGTGTCCCTGCCCTCGAACGGAATCTTGGTCCGCGACGCGGCGACGTTGGAGAAAATGTTGTCGTGGGTGAGCATGACGCCCTTCGGCTCACCAGTGGTGCCCGACGTGTAGATGATCGTGGCAAGGTCGTCGGGCTTTACCCGTAGCGCGTCCTCGCGGTAAACGGTGATCGAATCCTTGTTCTCGCCGGGAAGGCCCATCTGCTCCAGCTGGTGGATGGACATGTTGGTGCGGCCGGGGATCTCATCGAACCCGATCACCGTTTTGAGGGCGGGCAGCTGGTCGCGAATCTCCCTGATCTTCTCGGCTTGCGCGTTGTTGGAGACAAAGACCGCTACCGCGCCGGCATCCTTGAGGATGTACGCGATCTGGGCGGCGGGGAGCGTCGGATAAATGGGGACATCCGTAAGGCCGGCGGTCAGACAGGCGAAATCGGCGATCGCCCATTCCGGCCTGTTCTCCGAGAGTATCGCCACGCGTTCGCCGCGTCTGACGCCCAGCGCGGCCAGCCCACGGGCCGCGTGCCGCACGCGGTCGGCGACTTCACGGTGGGAGATCGGCTTGTATACGCCGTCCTTCTTGTATTGGAGCGCGTTTGGCAGATCGTATCTGGAGACTGCCTCGAAGAAGAGCTGATTGAGCGTTCCCGGAGCGGGCCGCTGACCACCTTTGGCTTCCATCACCGCCATTCTCTCCTCCAACCTGGTGTGGGTCTAGCTGACGGGCTTGAGCAACACGACAATGCGAACCGGACTGCCGCCGACCGGATTTCCCCGATAGCGCGTCGTCGCGTTCACGACGATGGAATCGACGGCCGTCGCCGAGCTGAGAAAGACAGGATGCAGACGAATCGTCCTCGCCGCTATCCCGCTGGCGTCGGTCGTGTCCACCACCGACGGACGCCCATTTTGATTCAACAGCTCGCCGAGTCCCGGAGTGGGCTGATAGACGATCTGGAAGCTGACGATGTACGATTTGACGGCGCTGTCGTTGGGCGCGGTGCCGTGGGACACTTTGACCTGGACCTGGGCGACGTTTTTCGTCGAATCCAGAATCGCGTAGTTGATGGTATCCGCGGCGTTGACGGCCTGAATCGAATCGGGCCGCAGTGTGATGTCGACGTGCTGGATCGCCTGCAGGTTGCCGACCGTCGCCACGACTCGCGCCGGCGTCGATCGCAGGCTGTCTCCGACGATCATTCCGCTGGCGCTGTCGACCGTGATTCCGGAATCCGGCGACTGAAAAAACACCCTCACCGGCGTCACCTGTCCGCCCTTGAAGTTGAAAGCGCGTACGACGGGAAGCACGATGGCGCCGGTGGTGTCACGGAGCGTGTCGCCTATCACGACGGCTGGCGCAGGAAGGGTATCGAACTGAATCGAGAGGACGGCCGTCGAGCTGCCGCTGATGTCGGTGCAGGCGATTGCGGCAGCCGACACGATCGTAGCCATCAAAACCAGCGCCGACAACCTCTTCATGCCAGCCTGTCGGCCAGGATCGTGGCGAGGTTCACGTAAGCCTGAGCCGCGGCGTCCGCCGGATTGCGCACGACGACGGGCTGGCCGGCGGCAAATGCGTCGGCGGTGGCCGCGGTGCGTGGAATCACGACGTCGAACACAATGTTTGCGGGCAGGTGTCTCCTCACATAGTCCACTACCCGGTCGCTGGCCGGATTGTTCTCCTCGTACATGGTGAGAAGAATCCCGTCCAGCGTCAGCCTCTCGTTGACCGCCACGATGTCCTGGATCATGCGCAGGATCTGCGGCGTTGTCTGGAGAGCCAGTGGCTCGCTCTGGAGCGGAACGATGACGTGCTCGCTGGCGCCGAGCACCTTGCGGGTGATGGATCCCAGTCCGGGCGGCGTGTCCACCACGACGACCTGGCATCGCTGCTCGGCCATCTGCAGCAGCTCCTGCAGCACGTTGGTCTCCCGCACCAGCTGCGAGTAGACGGCGTGATCCGCTTCGTCGGCAACCGAGCCGGCGAGAATTACGCGCAGCCACGGCAGTGCGGTGGGAAGAATGATCTCGCGCAGCGTGCGCGTCCCGTTCAGGTAATCGGCGAAGCCGTCGGTGTCGTGACCGCGAGCGAGGCCGGCGCCGTAGCGCACCGAGCCCTGAGGGTCGACGTCGATGAGGAGCGTCTTCATCCCGCGCCGCGCGAACGCGGCGGCGAGATTGACTGCGGTGGTGGTTTTGCCGACTCCTCCCTTCTGGCTTACTACGGCGAGGACCGCTCCCATCTATTCGAGGATCCCGGGAAACTCACTCGCCTTGAGCTTCTGATTCGGCGACGGCGGCGGTTCGGCGCCTTTCATTTCGTCCAATGTCTTTTGAGCGTGCTTGACCCACCGCTCGGCTTCGGGACTGCGCGGCGGGTCCATGAGGAAGGCCTCGAGGTGGAAGGCGGCATCGCCGACGTCGCCGCGGCGGAGCAGAAGAAAGGCGAGGCCGTAGTGGGCGCCGGAAAGCTTGGGCTCGATTGCCAGAGCGCGCCGGTAGCAGCGGACCGCCTCGTCGAGCTGACCAAGTTTCGAGTAGGCGATCGCCATGTTCTGGAGAACTTTGTGATTGTTTGGCTTCTGGCGAAGGGCGAGCCGATAGGATGTCAGGGCGGCATCGTAGTCGCCCTGTCGTTCCAGTGCGAGCGCCTCACTGAGGTAATCGAGGTGTTCCGTCGTGGGTTTCGGCTTGCTGCCGCCCGTTAGGCGGTCCCAGAATGACATTTGGTCGAATCTACCGACTATGATGTGAGAGGGCTAGCTTAACCTAACTGCTTTTCCCCGAACAGCTTGGGAGCGAAATGTCACCGCGCAAACACACGGTCGACGCCGCCAAAGGCGTCATGGAAATCGAATGGCCGTTCTTTGGCGAGCTGTCCCGCGGGCTGGCCCTCAAGGTCGCGCGCGCCTACGATCCCGAGATCGTTATCGGCATCGCGACGGCGGGTGTGATTCCCGGCGCGGTGATCGCGGCCATTCTTGGACGCGAGTTTCATTCCCTCGTGGTGAGCCGGAGATTCCGCAGCCCCTACGAGCGGGAATCCCCCGAAGTCTTCGGCAGCGCGCCCCATGAAGTGAGCGGCAGACGCGTTCTCATCGTCGATGAGACCTGCGATTCGGGAGACACGGTTCGTTTAGCGTTGTCGGCGGTGCAGGAGGCCGGCGCCGCCGAGATTCGCACCGCCGTGGCCTTTCGCACCGGGCCCTACGCTCCCGACTTTCACGCGATTGCGACGGAGAGCACCATCATTCTGCCGTGGGACCGAGAAACCCTCGTCGACGGCGAGCTGAGGCCGAACCCGCTTTACGCGGACGTGCTCACCCGGTGAGTCCGCATTAGTCATGCGGTCTGTGCGGTTTTAGTACTCGCCGGCCCCGATGGCGTCCCAGGCTTCTCCGCGCGATACGCGCTCGTAGGCGTGCTCGAGCATGTCGGCGTTGCCCGCCAGAAAACGGCAGCGCGAATCGGGCGGAGCGCTGCACTCGATTTCCATCACCGCGACGGGGTAGTCGGTGAGGCAGCCGAGGAAACCCGCGAGGGTGCCGGTCGTGAGGTGGCAGCCACGCTCGCCTTCGCCGTGGAGCTGCGCTTCCCAGCACCCCTCGATGTCGATCACGGCGAGGGCGTCGTGCAGCGAGCGGAAAGTCACGCGTCCCCAGCCAGCGGCCTGAAAAAATTCTCCGGCCCGCGCCGAAAACTCATCGATCGGCAAATCTTCCGCCTTGCCCGAGCCGCGGTCGGCGAGCCAGGTCTCGAACGCATCGAACAGCGAGCCCGCACCAGCGTAGCCGGCTTCGCGGAGCGCGTCGTGGCCGCCGCCGCTGGCGCCGGCGACGCGCAGACGCAGGTCGCGCAGCGTGCGCTGAGCCAGGCCGATCAATTCTGGAGTCTGGGAAGCTGCCATGCGAATTAGGACGATCTCACTCTGGAGATGTTGCTGCCGAACTCACTCGACGCAAGAGCTCGGCCTCGTCGATGATCTCGACTCCGAGGGACTTTGCCTTCTCGAGTTTGCTGCCGGCGTCTTCGCCGGCGAGCAGAAAATCGGTTGCCTTCGACACCGATCCGGTAACGCGACCACCCGCGGCTTCGATCGTGGCCGTCGCTTTCGCTCTGCTCAGAGTCGGCAATGTGCCGGTGATCACCGCCGTCTTGCCACTCAGCGGACCACCCGCCGTCACGGCGCGGGGCTCGGTGAAATTGACGCCGTGTGAGCGCAGCTTCTCGACGAGCTTGCGACCGCCGGAATCGGAAAAATAGCCGACGACTCCCTCCGCGATCGTAGCTCCGATCCCGCGCACATTGAGGATGTCATCGGCAGACGCGGCCATCAGCGCATCCAGAGTTCCGAAGTGCTGGGCCAGGAGCTGACCGGCGATGGAGCCGACGTGCCTGATGCCGAGCGCGTGCAGCAGCCGGCTCAAAGGCTGTGATTTGGACGCCTCCACCGCTGCCACCAATCCTTCGGCCCCCTTCTCGGCGTAGCCTTCCAGCGCCAGCAGCTTCTCGGGAGTGAGAGCGTACAGGTCACCTGGATCCCGCACCAGACCTTCCTGGACGAGCTGCTCGATGCGCGCGTACGACAACCCGCGAATGTCCATTGCTCCGCGTGAAGTAAAGTGCACGAGTCCTTCGAGCTGCCGCCCCGGACACGCGATGTTCGGGCAATAAATCGCGGCCTCGTCCTCCTCGCGCGTCAGCGGCGTGCCGCAAACCGGACACTTCGTGGGCATCCGCCATGGCTTCTCGCTGCCGGTGCGCTTTTCGGGGATCGGCGCGATGATCTGCGGAATGACCTCGCCGGCCCTCTTGACCTGCACCCAATCCCCGACACGAAGATCCTTGGCGATGATCAGATCTTCGTTGTGGAGAGTGGCCAGCTTCACCACCACGCCGCTGATCTCCACCGGCTCCAGAACCGCGAACGGATTGATCGCGCCGGTTCGTCCGACGTTGACCTGGATGTCGAGCAGTCTCGTCTCGGCGATGTCGGGCGCGAACTTTCGCGCAATTGCCCAGCGCGGCTCCCGGCCGCCGACGACGCCCAGCTCCTCCTGCAGCCGCAGGGAATCGACCTTCACCACGCCTCCGTCGATGGCGAAGTTGAGCTCGCCCCTGATTTTGTGCTCCAGGTCGTAGGCCCATTTTTCGACTTCGGCGAGGGTCTTGGCGCGCTTGCGGTGGGGCGCCACCGGCACACCCCATTCCGCCAGTGAATCCAGCAGCTCTGTCTGGGTGGTGAACGGAAGCTCTTCACCATCGGGAACCGCCACCGAGTAGCCGAAGAAACGGAGCGGGCGCGACGCGGTGATCGCCGGATCGAGCATTCGCAGGCTGCCGGACGCCGCGTTCCGCGGATTGGCGAATACCGGATCCCCGGCGCGGGCGCGGGCTTCGTTCATCTCCTCGAAACGGTCGAACGGGAAATAGATCTCCCCGCGAATCTCGATGCGCCCCTTTGGCGCGCCTGGGTGCAGCCGGAGCGGAACGTCGCGCACCGTGCGCAGATTGACTGTGACCTCTTCGCCGATGCTGCCATTCCCGCGCGTCGCTCCCTTGACGAAGATCTGATTCTCGTAGGTGAGGGCGACCGCGGTCCCGTCGATCTTGAGCTCGGCGGTGTAACCCGATTTGGCGAGGTCGTCGCCGACCAGTCGCACCACGCGCTCTTCCCACTGGCGGAGCTCCTGGTCGTCGAACGCGTTGCCGAGCGACAACATCGGCCGCATATGCTCGTGTCTGGCTAACTGGCTTTGAACTTCGGCGCCGATGCGGAGCGTCGGTGAATCCGAAGTCAGACACTCCGGAAAAGCTCTCTCCAGCTCCTGAAGCTCGCGAAAGAGTCGATCGTACTCGGCGTCCGATAAAGTCGGGCGGTCGAGGACGTAGTATTGGTGGGACGCGCGGTTGAGAGCTTCGCGCAGCTCCGCAGCGCGGCTAAGCTGGGGCTGACGGGGCTTCTGCCGAGGACTTGGCTCTTGGCGGGGACCCGGGGGTCGGGGTGGGAGGGGTGCCTCCCGTTGTGGATCCTGCTCCTTTGACCGGCTTTTCGCCATCCGACGAGTCGTTTCCTTTTCCCTGGGTATGTGCGTTGAATTCAGCGCCGTCGAAGCGGATGACGCGGTTGCGGCCGGTCTCCTTCGCCACGTAGAGGGCGTCGTCCGCCGCCCTCAATAGTGCCTCCTGGTCCTTCACGCGCGGGTGCGGCGAAGCCGCCACACCGCAGCTCATCGTACGCCGGATCGTCCCCCCGTCATAGGTAAAGGTATGCTCCTCTACCTTCTCCCGCAGCCGCTCGGCGAAGGTCACGGCGGAGTCGAGGACGGTGCCCGGAAGAATGAGCAGGAATTCCTCTCCGCCGTAGCGCCCGACCCGATCGATCTCGCGGGCCTCGCCCTTCAGCAGCTGCGCGAAATCCTTGAGCACCGCGTCGCCCGCCTGGTGGCCGTGGTTGTCGTTGACGCTCTTGAATTTGTCGATGTCGCACATGACCAGGGCGATCGGCTCGTGCAGGCGCACCGAGTGCTGCCACATGTCGTGCAGCCGCTCCTCGAGTGAGCGCCGGTTTTCGACCTGGGTCAGTCCATCGGTGAGGGAGATCTGCCGCAGTCTGTCGTTAAGCTCCGACAGCTCCTTCTCTCTGGCGGCCAGGTCTGACTGCAGCGTCTTGATGCGCAGCAGCGAGTTTACCCTCGCTTCCAGCTCGGCGAAGTTGATGGGCTTGGTGATGTAATCGTCGGCGCCGGCGTCGAGCCCCTCGACCTTGTTCTCGGTTGAGTCGAGCGCCGTCTGCATGATCACCGGAATGAAGGGCAGGTTGGGATTGGATTTGAGCCTGCGCACGACTTCCATTCCGTCCATCTTCGGCATCATCACATCGAGGAGGATCAGGTCGGGGCAGACCCGATCGACCTGATCCAGCGCCGCCTGCCCGTCATTGGCGCCGTACACCTCGTATCCGCGCGCTTCGAGTCGGGCGCGGAGGAGCTCGATGTTGTCCTCGTGATCGTCGACGACGAGAATCTTCCTCTTCTCTTTACGCTCCATTGTTCTTGCCGAGGAATCTCTGCACTTCCGCGACAACGGCCCTCGGCTCGCACGGCTTGGCCAGATATCCGTCGCAGCCGACTTCCATCGCTTTCTCCCGATCCGACGCCAGCGCGTGGGCGGTAAGAGCGATTATGGGAATTTGTTTCGTCGAGGGATCGTGCTTGAGCACCTGGGTCGCCTCCCAGCCGTCGATGATCGGGATGGATATATCCATCAGGATCAAATCTGGCTTCTCCGACCTGGCCTTGGCTATTCCTTCCTCTCCGTTCAGCGCCTCGGTTACCTCGTAGCCGAAGTGCTTCAGGATGGTCGAATAGACTATCCGATTGTCCTCGTTATCCTCAACAAGTAATACCATTTTACCTGAACTGCTCATTCAGTATCCTCGCACGGCTATTGCTGGGTGGGGTTTAAGGCAAATTTCTTACCATCTCCTGAGCCAGGCTTCCATGGTCAATTTCACCAGCCCGCCCCGGACCGCCTCTTCGATACCGATGGCCCCACCTCCCGGTTCGATCCCGCAGCCAAAACCAGATGATTTCCCGGGGGAGACCGTGCCCGATTGGAATAATATCGGGCTGTTCACGGCCGGCATAGCCGTCGGCGCCCTCCTCGGAGCGAGCGTGGCTTTGCTGTTCGCGCCTGCCAGCGGGGACGAGACTCGCGAGCGAATCAGCCGCCGGGTGCGCCGCGATCGCGGCGAAGACTACCTGTGGGACGAGCTCGCCGACACGCTGGCGCGCGCCGCGGCGGAGAGCGAGAAAGAGGAAGTCGAAGAGGCCGAGGAAGCGCTGAAGTCCTAGCCAGCCCTGAGGCCGGCGTCCGCTTCTCCCTTGTAGCGACGGTCGTTGTAGTCGGTGTTGGGCAGCTTCATCACTGTCTGCCATTCGGCACGCGCCTTGTCCTTCTCGCCCATGTCCCTATAGACGCCCGCCAGATCGATGTGGTGGACGATCCGATTCGGGTCATTAGCGACCGACTCCTCCATGTAGCGTCGTGCGTCCGCCCAGTTGGCGGAGTCGAAGACCTTGCCTCCGAGGAAGTTCTTGGCCAGCATGCGCGTGAATCCGTTGAGCCGCATCACTTCGGCGTTCCACATTCCCATGACGTGCAGACAGCCGGCGTGTTTGGGGTCGATCTTGAGGCACTCGAGCGCCTGGTTGCGCACCTCGCTCGCGTACTTGATGCGGGCGCGCGGGCTCTGAGTCAGAGCGTTCTTTCCCAGAGCGCGGGCAAGATTGAAGTGGCCCTCGGCGTCACCGGGGTTCACCTCGACGGCGCGGCGCGCGTACGACTCGGCATTCTTGAAGTAATCCTCGCGCTTCGTGTCGTCCCTCTCGTAGGAACCGAGGTCGACGTCCGATCTCGACGCCTTCCAGAGCGCCTCGTAGCTCTTTGGGTCGATCTTGAGCGCCTCCTCGTAGTGCTGCAGCGCAGCGGGCGCGTTCAGGGCGACGTATTCTTTGTCGCCGAGCGCGATGTGGTCCGCTGCCGACTGGGCACCGGCGGCTGACGCGATGAGCAGCATTCCTGCAGACAGATACAAGGAGGGACGCATTTCCAACTCCGATTACGAGGTGATGGTGTCGAGAACAAGTACCCCGGCTGGTTGTAAATGATCGTACCCCGTCTGATCGAGCGCAAACGGAATGGTGGGCGCCTGGATCCAGCCGAGATTCGGGAGCTGGTGCTCGCCTACGCCGGGGGAGGCGTGCCCGACTACCAGATGTCCGCGCTGCTGATGGCGATCTACTTCCGCGGCCTCGACCGCGAGGAGATGGGCGGCCTGATGCAGGCGATGCTGGAGAGCGGCAGGCGCCTCGATCTCTCCGGGCTGCCGGTGGCGCGAATCGACAAGCACTCGACGGGAGGCGTCGGCGACAAGACGTCGCTCATTCTGGCGCCGCTGATCGCATCGCTTGGAATCGCCGTGCCGATGATGTCCGGGCGCGGGCTCGGCCACACCGGCGGAACTCTGGATAAGCTGGAGTCGATTCCCGGCTTTCGCACCGCACTCTCTCTGGCGGATGCGCAGAGACAGATCGCGCGAATCGGCTGCGCGATGCTCGGCCAGACGGAGGAGATCGTTCCGGCGGACCGCAAGCTTTACGCATTGCGAGACGCGACGGCGACGGTGGAGGTGATACCGCTGATCGCCGCGAGCATCATGAGCAAGAAGCTGGCGGAGGATCTTAACGGCCTCGTGCTCGACATCAAGCGTGGCTCCGGATCGTTCATGCCTGATCTCCACGACGATCTGGAGCTGGCGAAAGCGATGATCGATCTCGGCGCGGCGCACGGGTGCAACGTCGTGGCTTTGATCACGGCGATGGATCGGCCCCTCGGACACGCCTGCGGGAACGCGCTCGAAGTCGCCGAATCGATCGATGTTCTCAAAGGTGGCGGGCCCCGGGATCTGATCGAGGTGACGATGGCCCTTGGCGCGCGCATGCTCGTGCTCGGCACGGTGGCGTCGAGCGCGGACGCCGCACACGCGATGATGCACGACGCGATCACATCCGGTAACGCCCTGCGAAAATTCGAGGAGATCGTGGCCGCGCAGGGAGGTGACGCGGCGGTGATACGCAATCCGTCGCTGTTGCCAGGAGCACCCTTCCGCGCGGAGTTCACCGCTGCCCGCGACGGAGTCGTTCAGTCAGTCGATCCGAGGGAGATCGGTCACGGGATCATCGCCCTCGGCGGCGGACGCACCCGAATGGAGGACAGCGTCGATCCGGCGGTCGGCTTTGTGATCAGCGCCAAGCCGGGGAATCGGGTGAGCGCCGGTCAGGAGCTTGCGACCATCCATGCGAGAAGCGAGTCCGGTCTCGCGGCCGGGCGGTCGGTGCTTGCCAGGGCGATTGTCATCGGAGACTCGGCGCCGCGCTTGCTGAAGCTGGTGTCACACGAGGTTACCGTGCGGGGCGTGACCGAGCTCTGACACGGGTGGGGCGGCGCGGTTCAGGGAGCCCGGTCGTCACCCTCTTTTTTCAGCGTCAGCCATCCGAAGATGAAGCCGCCGATCACCAGACCGGTGAGCATTCCCCAGAGAGTGCTTGTCGTTTCTCGGGAGAACAAGGCGCGCGGAGTATACTGGAGCGCGACGATGGTCGCCATGGCGACGATGAGCACGATCAGGAACTTCGACGCGCGCAGCCTCCGGCGGGCCAAATTGCGAGGTGACCCGGGCTGATCGTCGACCATTTCAATTGTCTTCGGCAAAGGTGGCGCCCGCGTTCGCGAGCAAATCCCGGAGGATCGACCGATGACATTTCGCCTCGTTCTCGCAGTAGCAGCCGATCGAGAAATCGGTTTGATGCGAGAGAGCCGCGAGCATGGAAATCAGACGTGACGCCGGCGGCTTCCGCATTTGGGCGCGGTACGCTCTCTCGTACTTCGTCCAGCGTTTGCCGGTGAAGGGCTCCGACAGCGCCCACGACACCAGCTCGCTGTCGGGGGCCAGCTCCGGCACCCACACGTCATAATAGTCGCGGCGAGCATAGTCTTCCTTGCGCACGCCGCGAGGGGGGCGGCGAACGGTCCCCATGCGGAGGCCTTCACCGGGAAGGCGCGGGGAGCCGAGGCGCACGACACGTATGCTCATCGAAGATCGGGCTGTGCTTTGAGCAGCCTCTTGGGCGCGGTCAGGCGCCAGGCGTCCCAGAGCAGGTCCCGAAGCCCGATCCAGTCGGTCTCGCCATCGAGATAAACCCCGACCCAACCGCTAGGGCCGACGTAGGGTGGTACGAAAAACCGATCGGGCGCCGCCTCCACCATCAATCGCTGATTCACGGCGGCTGCCTTGCACCACACCGCCTGGCGGCCTCCGCCATGGTGGTTGTCCGCGGCCGCGTACGTCGCGAACAGCTTGTTTCTTACTCTGAAAGTGGGCTCGCCCCACGCCTCGACTTCGTGTGCCTCCGGCAGGCTCAGGCAGAGCTTCCGGAGTTTCGGCAGAACGCTGCGTGGGCGGCTTGGCCCGGTCGGCTTGGGGGTTTTCCGTTTGGTGCTCGGCATGGCTGGGGTGCTGTGGTGGCGACGCGGGTATCGTCGCCCCAACGCGAATTTGTTAACTGGACCGATGTGAAATCGTCTAACGATTGTACCAGAGAAAACTAATTTCTTCGCGAAATTTGCGGCGGTTGTCCACTCGCCACTACCGCTAACCTCATATCCTCCCCAGGTCATGCAAGCTCCGTTTCTGTTCTCGACCGGAATCGAAAACAGCTATCCGCTCCTTCCCAACGGTCGCCGTGTCGACGAGATGGAGAAGTGCGGCCACTACGATCGCTGGCGCGAGGATTTCGGTC
>DASXGU010000062.1:0-7317 GCA_036488915.1 Gemmatimonadaceae bacterium
AATGTAAAGTTGCGTGCGTCTGCACAAAGCCCGCCAGGTGATAGTCCACAGGTGGTAATGATCATAGCCGATGGAGCGCGGCCGGATGTTCTCGCGCGAGCCATCGACGATGGCCAGCTGCCGGCGCTCGCGGCGCTGCGCGATGAAGGATATCTGGGTACCATCACTTCTGCATTCCCATCCGTCACCGGCCCGGCGTACGCGCCTTTCTTGATGGGGAGATATCCGGGCAGCATCGGGCTGCCCGGTTTACGCTGGTTCGATCGCACGCGGCGAACCGCCAGGCTCCCCGGACACTCGCGCAGCTACGTCGGCGCGGAGATGCGGTTCGTCGATCGCGACATAGACCGCGCGTCACCGACCATCTTCGAGCTTGCCAAGCCGAGCCTCGGTGCCCTGAGCGTCATCAGCCGCGGCCTGCGGCGCCGGGATCGCATTGGACGGAGCCCGGATTTCGCCGCGCGAGCCGCGGCGACGCATTTCCGGGGTAACGTCGGCGGCTGGCTCGGCATCGATCGGGACGTCGGTGAGGAAGCCGCGCGCCGCATCCGCGCTGGACGTCCGAAGTACGCTTTCATCGCCCTCACCGGAATCGACAAGACATCGCACGCCCGCGGACACAGCGCCGATGCGGTTGGCGATGCAATGCGCATCGTAGATCATACCGTCGCCATCATCCGTGCCGACGCCGAGCGCGACGGACGCTGGCCCAAAATGCACCTCTGGGTCGGCAGCGATCACGGACACTCGCGCGTGCTCGAGCACGAGGATCTCGTCGCCTTGCTCGGCGATTGGAACTACACCACGCTCGCCCACCCGTGGGCGTTCAACGCGTCGGCTGATATCGCGGTGATGGTCAGCGGCAATGCGATGACCCACCTCTATCTGGATCCGACCGAGAAGACCCGCCGTTGGTGGCCCGCCGCCGGTGAAAAATGGAACGACCTGGTGGAGCGACTCCTGCTGCGGGATTCGGTCGATCTTCTCATTCTCGCCACCAGTCCGACATCATGTGAGATCCGGGCGCGCCGCCGGGGTGGCGCGCGACTGGAGTGGGCGGAATCCCGCTATTCATACCGTATTCTCACCGGCGACCCGCTCGGCATCGGCGACCAGGAGGCACTCACCGATCTCGAGGCGTACGAGGCAACCATAGAATCGGATTATCCGGATGCGATGGTGCAGATCGCGCATCTCGCGGCTTCACCGCGGAGCGGCGACATCATCCTGTCGGCGGCGCGTGACTGGGATTACCGCGCCAGATACGAGCCTATCCCGCACGTCTCCTCGCACGGCGCGCTCCATCGCGAGCACATGCTGGTGCCCCTGCTGATGAATCGCGAGCCCGAGACTTTCCCGCGGAGAACGGTCGACACAATGCCGAGCGCGCTGGCGGCGCTCGGCATTCCGGTGCCGAAGAATCTCGACGGGGCGGCGTTCTTCTAGCGACTACTGGACCGTGAGCGTCGCGTGCATCCCAACCGTCGGCGAGCCGTGAATGGTGCAGTAGAAATCGTAGGTGCCGGGGGTGCTGAACAGTCGGGTGTGCGAGCCGGCACCGAAGTTGGGCATGTCGCCAGTGCCATCTCCCGCCAGCGCTGCGTTGCGCCCCGCCGCGGTGACCCAGGTGATGTTGTGAATCACGCCAGAGTCATTGGTCCAGGTGACAGTGGTTCCCGCAGTCACCGTGAGCGCGGTCGGGTTGAATGTCAGAGAGGTCATGCAAAAAGTCCCAGCGGGACAATTTCCACCACCACCCCCTCCACCTCCACCGCCCCCGCCACCACCGCCGCCCGGCGCCGTCGAACCGCCGCACGAGCCCAGGACCAGCGCCAGCACCAATGCTCCAAACGAACCGGAAAACTTCCGCATCTTGCCTCCTCGTCGACCGAATCAAGTGCTGCGTCAGGCAGCGTAAGAAAAGACACCCTAAGACCTGACCCGCCTAGCCGGTGTCGGTAATCGTATTCCGCGGCCCCGTCAGGGACAGTTCATTCCGGGTGAGCGTCGCACCACTCATTCATCCTTGAGGGCGCAGGTGTAGAGGCGCCAGTCGGCGTCGGGAGCCGCGACGGCGGCGATGTAGCCCGGCCGCGGCGCGAAAAGCTTGTGCGTTATCCGCTGCTTCCCGCCGGCGCTTTCGTTGCCCGACCAGACGCCCTTGCCCTCCGCCTTGAGCCTCGCCTCCCGCACCACCCACGATCGAAGAAACTCGGCGTTCCGCTTCTCGGGCGAGACAGCAACGAGCGCGCGCAGCTCTTCCTCCGACATGAATCGCTGGGCCACATCGAGCAGACGCCGCACCGGGCGCTCGTTCTCGACGTCGACGCCGACGGGGCGATCAGGCGAAAAAGCGAACAGCCCCAGATAAGCCGAGTGCGAGATGTTGAAATGAATGTCGTCGTGATCGACCAGCGACGGTTTCCCCGAGCCGCCGTAGCGGAATCGCAGCTTGCTCGCCGACGTTCCGGTGTATCCGGAGAGAAGGTTGCGGAGAATTCCGCGCGCAACCACGAAGCGGCGTGCCGGGATGGGCGCGAGCGCCTCGGCGCGTTCGATCTCTTCCGCGGGCAGCACACGCGCCAGCGAGTCGTGACGCTCGTCGGTCACATCGAGGGATGCGACCCAGACCTGTACCTCTTCGGTCATCAGCTCAAGCGATGCCAATGATGTCAACCTCTGCCCTCCCGTTCGCGATCGTCAGTCTCGCCACACTCGGCACGAGATTGAATCGCTTGGGCCCGGCCGCTCCCGGATTGACGAAAAGTCTTCCGTCGATTCGTGTGACGAGCTGCCGATGAGTGTGACCATAGATGACGACTTGAGCGTCGTAGCGTTCCGCCAGCCGCTCCGGAGTGGGACTTCCCACTTCGTGGCCATGGCTCACGTGAAGATGTACTCCCCCAACCTCGATATCGATCCGCTCCGCCACTCCGGGCTGGCCAGGCGGGTCGGTATTGCCGTAAACGGCCAGTACCGGGGCAATCACCCCGAGCTCCGCCAGTATGGCAGGGCCCCCGACATCCCCCGCGTGTAGTATCAGCTCGACCCCGTTCAGAGCCTCGTGCACACCGGGACGCACCAGGCCGTGGGTGTCGGAAATCAGTCCGACGATATGCGTCTCAGGGTCAGGCATCGCCACTTCTATATATTAGGAGTGTCATGCCGTGGCTACGACTCGCGTTGCAGTTGGCGGTGCGGGCTATACGCCGTCCGCGACTGGCCGCCGATCTGCTGCGCATAAGCTGGAGGTTCCGCTCGCGCACCTGGTACAGGCGTTTCCCCTTTCTGCCCGTGCCCGATTCGACGTATCTGCGCTGGCGCATGTACACCGCCTACGGTGACTACAATGCGCTGCCCACCGCAAGCGATGTCGAGCGCTACGCCCGATGGGTGGCCACAAGCGAATGACGTCCGTCGCGATTGACGCCGCGCCGGCACCAGAGCTGATCAAAGCCCAGGCTTACGGACTCGGCTTCGATCTCGCCGGGATCGCGTCGCTCGGCCCGATGGAGACCTCGCCGCAATTCGACGCCTGGATCGAGCGCGGATTCGCCGGCGAGATGCAGTACCTCCCGCGCGGAGCGGCGAAGCGGCGGGACTCGACGACGCCGTTCGCCGGCGTGACAAGGGCGATAGTCGTCGGCTTGAGCTACGGCGGCAAGGAGCCCAGCGGACCGGTTGCGCGCTACGCGCGGGGTGATGACTACCACACGATCACGACGCAGCGGCTCGAGGAGCTGCATCGCTGGCTGGAAACGGCGATGGGCCGGCCAATTCGTGGCAAGGCGTACGTCGACACCGGCCCGATACTCGAGCGCGATCTTGCCCGGCGCGCGGGCCTTGGTTGGTTTGGGAAGAACACCAATCTCGTCAGCCCGCGCATCGGCTCGTTCTTTTTCATAGGCGCATTGCTGGTCGATCTCGAGATCGAGGTCGATGATCCGTTCGACGCCGATCGATGCGGAACCTGCACGCGTTGCCTCGATGCATGCCCGACCAACGCTTTTGTCGAAGCGCGGGTGCTCGACGCCACCAAATGCATCTCGTACGCGACGATCGAAGCGAAGGGCGCGATTCCGATCGAGATGCGCGAGGCCATTGGCGGCCTGATCTACGGCTGCGATATCTGCCAGGAAGTATGTCCCTGGAACGTCCGCTTCGCCGGCGAAAATCGGGTCGACGCGTTTCGTCCACGCGATGCAACGAGCGGTGATTCCCGGGCTGTCGCCCGCAGGCTTCTCGAGATGGACGACGAATCCTTTCGTCTCCAGCTGAAGGGTTCACCCATGAAGCGCGCCAAAAAGCGTGGGCTCGCGCGCAACGCCGCGACGGCGCTCGGCAACGTCGGAACGGCGGATGATCTGGACGTGCTCAGCGCCGCTTCCGCCGACACCGACCTGCTCGTCGCCGAACACGCGTCGTGGGCCGCTGGGCGAATACGCTCGCGCATGAGAAACGGCTGACGGCAGGATTACAACCACTCCGCTTGCAACTGGCGGGCACGGCGGTACGTTCATCAGCCTCATGAAATTGTGGAATCACACATGGCCGGTGTGCGCACTCGTCATCGCGACGGCGGCGAGCTTGCCCGCCCAGAGCGACCCCGCATACACCGAGGCCGATGTGCGCTTCATGCAGGGAATGATCGGACATCACGCGCAGGCGCTCGCGATGACCGCGCTCATTCCCGACCGCACCGACAGCCGCGAGATCCGCCTGCTCGGCCAGCGGATCGAGGTCTCTCAGAGAGACGAGATTCGCATGATGCAGCAATGGCTCCGCGACCGGAAGCGCGACGCGCCGTCAGGCGACCCGCAGGCTTCGCACATGAACATGCCGGGAATGGCGATGCCGGATACGCTGATGCCGGGCATGCTGACGCCGGCGCAGCTCACCGAGCTGGGCGTCGCCAGAGGCAAGGCGTTCGACAAGCTCTTTCTCCGTGACATGATCCAGCACCATCAGGGAGCGCTGACGATGGTTGCCAGACTCCTTGGCACCACCGGCTCCGGACAGGAGCCCGAGGTTTTCCGTTTTGCAGCCGAAGTCGACACCGACCAGCGCGCGGAGATCGCGCGAATGAACGGATTGCTGGAATCGCTCGGCACGACCGGCGCCGCTCCCACCCGCTGAGCCCGGCTCGGCGACACCCTCCAACACCTGTGAGACACCCATGAAAGCGAGATCGACCCGTTCGTCTTCTTCAAACTGGATCGGCGCGCGCCGTGTCGCGACATTCCTGGCTGCAGCGACCGTCGCGATCAGCACCGCCGCGGCCCAGGACGGCACCGCCATCAGCACCAACGATCCACGCGTCGGACTCCGCGCCGGCTGGGAAAATGCCGCCGAGGCTTCGCGCAACCTCACGCTCGTCGGCCACGTCGACCGCCCGCAGAACTTCGTGAATGTCAAGAGCCCCGGCGATTTCGGGTTCATCAATGGCGATCTGGCGTTCAGCGGCAATTACGCGTTTCAGGGCGGATTCAACGGCTACCAGATCTGGGACATCTCCAATCCGTCGAGCCCGAAGCTCCGTACATCGCTGGTTTGCCCGGGCGGACAGGGCGATCTGTCGGTCTACAAGAACTTGCTGTTCATGTCGGTGGAGGAAACGCGCGGACGCATTGATTGCGGAGCGCAGGGCGTAACCGACACCGTCAGCGCCGAGCGCTTCCGCGGCGTGCGCATCTTCGACATCAGCGACATCGATCATCCCCAGCAGGTCGCTCACGTCCAGACCTGTCGCGGGTCGCACACCCATACGCTGGTCACCGACCCCAACGATCCGGCCAACGTTTACATCTACGTCTCCGGCACCGGCCCGGTTCGCTCGGGTTCCGAGCTGGCGGGATGCGCCCAGGGGACTTCCCTCTCCGATACGACCACGTCGTTGTTTCGCATCGACATCATCAAGGTCCCGGTCGCCGCTCCGCAGCAGGCGCGCATCGTCAACTCGCCGCGCATCTTCGCCGATTCCGGCGCCATCGCCGGCCTGTGGAAGGGAGGGTCGCACGGCCCCGGCACCCAGACGACCACGCAGACCAACATGTGCCACGACATCACGGTCTATTCGGCGATCGGTCTCGCCGCGGGTGCATGCTCGGGGAACGGCATTCTTCTCGACATTCGCGATCCGGCCAATCCCAGGCGCGTGGCCGCGGTGATGGATCCGAACTTCGCGTACTGGCATTCCGCCACCTTCAACAACGATGGCAGCAAGGTTCTGTTCACCGACGAATGGGGCGGTGGCATGGCGCCGCGCTGTCGCGCCACCGACAAACCGACCTGGGGTGCCGACGCCATTTTCACCCGCTCGGGCAACGACCTGAAGACTGCGGGCTACTACAAGCTCCCCGTGGCGCAAACGGATCAGGAGAACTGCGTCGCGCATAACGGGTCGCTCATTCCGGTTCCCGGCCGCGACATCATGACCCAGGCCTGGTACCAGGGCGGGGTGTCCGTTTTCGATTTCACCGATCCAGCGCACCCGAAGGAGATCGCGTATTTCGACCGCGGACCCATGGATTCAACGAAGCTGCTGCTCGGCGGCGACTGGTCGACGTACTGGTACAACGGACACATCTATGCCTCGGAGATCGACCGCGGTCTGGATGTCCTCGACCTCAAGCCGAGCGATCAGCTGTCACAGAACGAGATCGATGCCGCCAAGCTGGTGCACTTCGACGTCTTCAATCCACAGAATCAGCCGAAGCTGGTCTGGCCGGCGAGCTATTCGGTGGCGCGCTCCTATCTCGACCAGCTCGTTCGCGAAAACGGACTTCCGGCTGCGCGCACCAGCGCGATCTCGCGCGATCTGAGCCGCGCCGAGAGGCTCAAGGGAGCCAGCGAGAAGCGGGCGCTGACGCAGCTGGCCGCCCGCATCGACCGCGATCAGGCGGCATCATCAGATCCGGCGCGGGTTGGCTCACTGGCGGCGTCGGTGCGGGAACTGGCCAGGCGTTAGCATCGAAGGGAACGACACGACGACGCCGTCAGGGATTCGCTCCTCCTGGCGGCGCCGGCTCGTTCTGGGGGTCCCGGCCGTGCACCGCCATCCAGGTCGCGGTGTCCCAGGCGTTGTGTATCCCGATGTAGAGGATCAGGAGCGCCGCGCCACCGACGCAGTACAGCGGACCGAAGCGGCCTCGCAGGATGAGGAATCCGCACGTCGCAATCGATACGTACGCGACGAGGGGAAGGGCAACGTGCCAGATCCAGTCCTCGGCTACCGGCGAGTAGGCCTTCACTCTCCGCATCCGGAGCAGCACCGGAACCATGTACCCGAGGCCTATCAGCGCGACGACTACCAGGCTC
>DASXGU010000063.1:0-2312 GCA_036488915.1 Gemmatimonadaceae bacterium
CCCCGCTGTCGACCGGCAGAACTTGGCCGGTGACCATGCGGGATTCGTCACTGGCGAGATAAAGCGCCGTGCTGGCGATGTCTTTGGGCTCGATCAGGCCGAGCAGATGAGAGTCGGCCAGCCGCGTCAGCGCGGCGTTTCCCCGCAACCAGTTTTTTGACCCGCTCGGTCATCGTCGCCGACGGCGCAATCGCGTTGACGCGAACTCTTTGCGGTGCATAGGCGACAGCGAGCGAACGGGTGATTGCGGCGATTCCGCCCTTTGCCACGGTATAGCAATCGCGGCCGGCGACCCCCATCAGCGCGACGTTCGAGCTCATGTTGATCACCGAGCCACCCCCGGCCTTGATCAGTTCGGGATGCCGAAACGGCAGCCGAGAAATGTGCCGTAAAGGTCGAGCTTGATCGCCCGCCAGAATTCATCGAGCGGCGCGTTGACCGCGGTGTCGTCCTGTGCGGTAGAGCCGCCGGCATTGTTGTGGAGCACGTCCAGGCGGCCGAACTTGTCGACGGTGGCGCGGATTGCCGATTGCAGGCTGCCGGGGTCGGTCACGTCGGCACGGATCGCGATCGTTTCGTTTCCAGCGGGGACTCTTTTCCGCATAACGAAACCTCGTTCGATGCTGCCCCCGAAGTTGCCAGGAGGGGAAACGATTACGTACCCCCGAAGCGTTACCCCTTTTTCGATTGTCGTTGGCTACGGGGTGTCCTCTGTCAGGGGATCTCGGTCGTTTTACTGCAGTGGCTCGCAGGCGCAATCAGCTCGTGCCCACGCCTAGATCCCGCCAAGTCGCAAGCGTGGCGAGCGCAGGCACACGCTCGCGACCGGGTCTCAATCGCGACCACCGGCCCTGGTATCCGCCTGAATCGTTTTAAAGTGGCGGGCTGAACTCGGGCTCACGTTCAGCCTCTTCCTCGCCGAGTGAACCAGATTCGCTGCTGGAGGAGGGCCTCCAGAACTTCAGACATTACCGTCGATCTTCGCCGATCGCCGATCCCGGCCTGGCAACGGAGAACAGGGATGACAGTTGTGGTCGCCGGCCTCGCTCACATCAGTGCGGCGCGGCGGATGAGCGCGTTGGCTGAGAGCGACGGGTCGAGCGTCTTCCGGGCGGTATCGGCGCCGCAGACCGGCAGCGTCGCCGCATCAATCAGCCCGAGCTGCGCCAGCACCGAGGCTTGGTCCCAGTAGATATGCTCGTGAGCCAGCTTGCCGTCGCGGAAATGAACGATGACAACCAGCGCGACCTCGACCCCCTTTCCGGTGGGCGCGATCCCTGGCAGCATCCAGTCCATCTCGACCGTATGGGTGAAGCGCACGACCATCTCGTCGACCAGCTGGTCGGTCCCGATGGTGCGTGACAGCGGCGTCATCTCCATATCCGGTGGCATCTTCGGGATGAAGTGGGTGGCATAGAATTGGCGCAACTCGGCGTGGCCCACCCCGCCGGTCATTACCGGCACATGGTTGACGTAGGCGTCCTCGACCATCGTCGCCAGCGTATCCTCGGTACTGCACGTTTGGAACTCGTGCCGCATGTGCTCTTCCCAGAGCTGTGCCAGCCTGGTCCGCTCCGCCGATAGCTCGCTCATCACCGTTCCTCGCTCCTCGCTCCGATCCGTCGATCGCGGTAATCGTGCCACAGCCCTGGCTGCCTGACGATCGCGATCGATCATTCCGGACCGCCTCTGCCGCCCTGAGTCTTGACGTTGCGCCGGTCCAGACTCCGATAGTGCGCGGGCTTTCGCGCGCGACGTCATCTGCTGGGGCAGCCTCCAATCGGTTTCCGGGGCGTGGCCTTCGGGCGCCGATCGCCCGACCTGTGACGCCTCCGATGCAGGCCTCGACCCACCAGCCATCCGGCCTGACTCAGGTGGCTCGAATAACGACGTTAGCTCGGGGCGCCGGGAGCTGGAAATCGTCGCTTTCGGGAGATTAGAACGCTCGCGGCCGGTGCAGCCGCCGCGGAAACCGAATGGCGAGCTCGGAACGGCTGTCCTCCTTGAATGTGGGACCACAAGTTCGAATCCGTCTTCCTCCAGCGGCGAGTCAGTACAAACTACTTGCAGCTCGAGTTGGCGCTGCCGGACTTTCGCGCATGGCGCGGGCCAAACGATCCTCGCCTCGATCCGGGTCAAGCGAGCATAGCCTGATCGTCGATACGAACCAGACTTAAGATCTCGTCATCCCCGACCCGGATCGTCTGCTCATGCACTTCATATCGCTCTGCTTCCCAGCGGTCGAACCAGGCCTCCGCGCCGATGCGCCGTGGGAACTTGTCGTCCGGCGCGCCGGCAAAGAGGACGCTAAA
>DASXGU010000070.1:0-6584 GCA_036488915.1 Gemmatimonadaceae bacterium
CGGCGGCCACGCGACGACGAACTGGACGCCTACGGCATCACCCATCGGGGGCTCGTCAGGCCAGAGAATCAGGACCACTTTTTGGTCGGCTCCCTGCGCGGGCGATTGAACGTCAGGATCTCGAGCCTGCCCGCAGGCGAGCACCTGCCGATCGAGGAAGAGCGCGTCGCCTCCTTCATGATGGTCGCCGACGGCGTCGGCGGCGGACAGCGCGGGGAGCAGGCCAGCCGTCTCGCGGTGGAAGAAGTCGCCCAGTACATATCGGGCAGCGCCAGCTGCTATTTCCGATCCGACGACGACGAGGGTGACTTCGTCCATGCTCTGGACCGCGCCGCACGACGGATCCACGACTCGCTTCGGGAGCGCGGCGCCGAAGATCCGGATACTGCCGGGATGGCGACGACGCTGACTCTGTTCATCGGCGTCTGGCCGTGGACATACCTGCTCCAGGTCGGTGACTCCCGCTACTATACATACGCCAACGGCGTGCTGACCCAGATCTCGCACGACCAGACAGTCGCCCAGGCCCTCGTCGACCAGGGCTTGCTCACCCCCGCGCTGTCGGCAGTGTCGCCGCTATCCAACGTCCTGGCGAGCTCGATCGGTGGACCCCAGACCGCGCCAGTAGTCACGCGCATTCCCAACGCGTGGGAGAACATCCACCTCCTTTGCAGCGATGGCCTCACCAAGCACGTCAGCGACGAGCGCATCGCCGAGCGACTGAGCTCGATGGAGTCGGCAAAACAGGCCTGCGAGCAGCTGCTCCAGGACGCGCTGGATGCCGGCGGGACCGACAACATCACCATCATCGTCGGTCGCGCCGTCCGCTCGTTCTGACGCTATCCCGCGATTGCGACCTTTCGATCGGTTGCCTGCTGACGGGCAACTGACAAGCGCGGGCTAGTCTTCCCACCGGTCGTCGCCCGACGGCCGTGTACGGACCCCGGTGGGAGGCGCATGAATTCATCTGCCGTGCGGCGCGCGGGTTTCGTGGTATCGTCAGTGCTCACCTTCGCCCCAGCCGCGTGTCGAAGTCACCTCACCGGGCCGGCGCGGAGCACTGTCCACTCCGTGATCGGCAGACCGGCTGCCGATCGCATACATCGCTCGGTTGCGGGTGTGGTCTTCACCATCGACCACGAACACTCCACCCTTGCGGCCGACGGCGGCAGGGCTGTACGCCTGCCGAGAGATCTGACCAACGAGCTCGAAAAAGACTTCGACCTGATGACCGTCGTCGAGGAGAGAAGAGCGCACTTCCGGCTGCAGCCTCGATACGCAGCGCTCGGCAGAGCGCTGGCAGCCGGATCCGCTCGCGTTCTCCGCGCTTCAGAGGGGAGCGCCGTCGTCGTCGGCGCGACCTCGTCCTCGAATTCCACCTTCGGCTCGGTGCTGCTTCCCCGTGCATCCGCCGACCCCTTCGACGGGCTGGACGAGAATGCGATTTCGTGTCCCGAGATCGCCCAGGCCATCTACACCGAGCAGCCGATCTACGACCGCGCGCTCGACGAGCTCGACCACGCGCTGCTCGCCCTCGCCAGGAGCGGACCAGGCACTGCGGCGTCGCGCCCGGACGACGAAGACGCCGCCGAAGTTGCCGAGTGGCGCTACGACGTCGAGCTCAACAAGATGAATTTCCTGGCCGTTCTTCAAAGTTCCTACGATTGCTGGGGCGGCGACTGGTTCGACCCGAGCGTATCGAGCGGCGCCGCCGGCGATACTCCCGATGGAACCGGGTGTCACCGGGAGAGCGGGACGCTCTCGGTGAAGGCTGGCACCGATTGGCGAGGATTGTGGTCGGGATCGTACTCGGTGTGCGGGAGGCGGGAAAGGCCAAAGCTATGACAGCCGCTCCCAGCTTCCCCTAGAACGCGAACGCCGCTCTCATGTCATTGGCAGCGGCGTCCCTCGTCCCCAGCGGCGTCAGCCCGAAACGGTGCTCGATCAGCGCCAGAATCGACGCCGTGTCGTATTGGGTATGATCGACGAATCCGTGCTTCGCGTACGGTGAGATGACGATTGTGGGAACTCTCGACCCCGGGCCCCAGCGGTCGACGGCGGGCGGCGATACGTGATCCCAGAATCCGCCGTTCTCGTCGTAGGTGATGATCACCGCCGTCTTGTTCCACTCGGGCGATGCGCGCAGCGCCTGGAGCAGATCCATGACGTGCTTCTCGCCGCTCATCACGTTGGCGTAGCCGGGATGCTCGTTGTTCTCGCCCAGTGGTTTCACGAACGACACGGCGGGTAGCGTGCCCGCCCGCGCGGCAGTGAAGAACTCGGTCTCGTCCTTTAGATGCGCCCTGCGGCCCGGCGTTCCATCCGCGTAGTTCGCGTAATAGGCGAATGGCTGATGATGAAACTGAAACAGCTTGTCGGCGTGGCCGGCGACGGCGTTGTTCCATCCGCCCGAGTACCAGACCCAGGAGACGTTTTTCTCCGAAAGCCTGTCGCCGATGGTGGTGTCGGTCTGATTCGGCATCAGCGTCGCCCGTGACGCGCTGGCGGGATGCGGAGCGTTGACGGTGAAGACGGTGTTGACGGCGAATCCATCGGGGGTGACGGCCCCGTCCTTCACCAGATTGCCCTTTGTATCCAGTCTCGCCTTCATCGAAGCCGGCGCGTTGGGGAACCTCGGCGCGCGCAGCGACACGAAAAAGATGTGATTCAGGAATGACCCGCCGAACGCCGCGTGAAAGAAATTGTCGCAGAGAGTGTTCTGCGCCGCTTCCGCGGCCAGCGGGAGGTTCTTCGAGTGGTAGTAGCCCATCACCAGGCCCTTCGCATCGCTGATCGCGGCGAACCTGTCCATCCGCCCGCCGTCGATCTGGCTCTGTTCCTGATAGAATCGGTGCACCAGGTCGGGCGTATTCGCACCGATGGGCACGTACCGCTCGATGTCGAACGGCGCGTTGGGCAGATTCGCCGGAAATGCCTTGCCCGGCGGCCGCGGCAGAGACGTGTACGGCTTGCCGGAACGATCCACCTGGGTCGCGTGGGCGCCGGCGCTCGACAATCCGTTGGCGCCGGGAAAATCGCCGTAGAGATTGTCGAAGCTGTGGTTCTCCATGTAGATGACCACGATGTGCTCGAGCTTGCTGAAATCCGCTCGGCCAGCCGTGGAAACCCCGACTGTGCTTGATGCAGTCGCGGCGGCGGCGCGGTCATCGTCGTCACGAGAGCAGCCAGCGACGAGCACCGTCGCCGCCATTGCCACGGCAAGCGTCGTCCATTCGTGACGAAACCTAGACGTGGCCGCCACGTATTTCATACGTGAGAACGCGACCTTGAACTCCTGACCACCGGAGAAGGCATGCTATCCAATTCGAGCTCCATTCGCGGCCTCGAAGAAATGCGCTCGCTCGAGGTTGAACGCCAACACGATGTCGGCACCGATTCGCGGCAACGCGTGAGTCTGGCCGAGGCGCGCGGTCAGGTCGTGACGCCCCGCCCGCGCGTAGATGAACGTCTCGTTGCCGAGGGACTCTACGAGGTCGAGTCGCGCTGTCGTGGTAGCAGAGGCAATCCCTGGACCTGCGACGACTGAGACGTCCTCGGGCCTGATTCCCAGCGTTATCGCTTTACCCCGCGCACTGGCCAGGGACTCGGCCACGCGCGGCGGCAGATTCATCTCCCAGTCGCCGCCCTCGGCGACGAACCGCATCGGGCCTCCGCCTTCGACGGTGCCGTTGACGAAATTCATCGCCGGGTTGCCGATGAAGCCGGCCACGAATCTGTTCTTCGGCTTCTCGTAGAGGTTGATCGGCGTGTCGATCTGCATCACGTGGCCCTTGCTCATCACCACGATGCGATCCCCGAGGGTCATGGCCTCGACCTGATCGTGCGTGACGTAGATCATCGTCACCTTGAGCTCCTGGTGCAGCCGCGCTATTTCGCGCCGCATCGACACGCGCATTTGGGCGTCGAGGTTGGACAACGGCTCATCGAAGAGAAAAACCTGCGGCTGTCTCACGATCGCGCGGCCCAGCGCGACGCGCTGTCGCTGGCCACCGGACAGCTGCCGCGGCTTGCGGTCGAGGTACTCATCCAGCCCGAGCGTTGTCGCCGCGGATTTTACGCGGTCGTCGATGTCCGCGGCCGACATGCTGCGCAGCCTGAGCGCAAAGCCGAGGTTCTCGCGAACCGTCATATGCGGGTAAAGAGCGTAGTTCTGGAAAACCATGGCGATGTCGCGGGCTTTGGGCGGCACATCGTTCACCACCCGATCTCCGATGGCGATGGTGCCGGCACTGATCGACTCGAGGCCGGCGATCATCCTCAGTGTCGTGCTCTTCCCGCATCCCGAAGGTCCCACGAGCACGACGAATTCGCCGTCTTTCACGTCGAGATCGACGCGGTCAACGGCTACCTGCCCTTCACCTTCAGTATAAATTTTGCGAACTCCATCGAGCTTCACTCTCGCCATACGACCTCTTCAAGAACTACCATTGTATTCTTACGCCAGTAAAGGCCGATGAGCAGCACGTATATCTTCCCCGAGGGATTTCTCTGGGGAACGGCAACCTCCGCATATCAGGTCGAAGGCTCTCCGACCGCTGACGGCGCCGGCCGCAGCATGTGGCACCGCTTCTCTCACACTCCCGGCAACACCTGGCTCGACCAGACGGGCGATGTCGCCTCGGACCATTACCGGCGCTACAAGGACGATGTCGCGATAATGGCCGAGCTCGGGCTCAACGCGTATCGCTTCAGCATTTCGTGGTCGCGGATTTTTCCCGAAGGCACCGGCAGGGTCAATCCGAAGGGGCTCGACTTTTACTCCCGGCTCGTCGACGCGCTGCTCGAGCGCGACATCAAGCCCAACGCCACGCTGTACCATTGGGACCTCCCCGAAGCGCTGGATAACCGCGGCGGCTGGCTCAATCGCGACATCGCCGAATGGTTCGGCGATTACGCGACGACGGTGTGGGACGCGCTTGGCGATCGAGTCGGGATGTGGTCGACGCTCAACGAGCCATGGGTGGTGACCGATGGCGGATACCTCGCCGGGGTGCTTGCGCCCGGCCACTCGAATCTGTTCGAGGCGCCGATCGTCACGCACAATCAGCTGCGCGCCCACGGCGCCGCAGTGCAGCGATTTCGCTCCAGCAAGGCGGTGAAGAACGGCAAGATCGGCATCGTCGTCAATCTCGAGCCCAAGTATCCGGCGACCGACTCCGCCGAGGATCTGGCGGCGACCAGGCGCGCCGACGCGTACATGAATCGCCAGTTCCTCGACCCCGTTTTCCTCGGCGAGTATCCCGGGGAGCTTCGAGAGATCTTTGGCGAGGCGTGGCCGGAGTGGTCCGACAAGGACATGCGGTTGATCAAGCAGCCGATCGATTTCGTTGGGATCAACTACTACACGAGAAAGGTCGAGCGTTACCACCCGGACATTCTGCCGCTCCAGACGAAGCACGTTCCGCAGCAGAATCACATCCAGACCGAGACGCATTGGGAGGTTTTCCCCGAGGCGCTGACCAAAGTCCTGTTGTGGGTGACCGAGCGCTACGGCAAGCCGCCGATATACATCACCGAGAACGGCGCCGCCTTCTACGATCCTCCCCACACCATCGACGGCAAGATCGAGGATCCGCTGCGTATCTACTATTACCGCGAGCACCTGCGAGCCGCGCACGACGCCATGAAGAAGGGCGCCGACCTCCGCGGATATTACGCCTGGTCGCTGCTCGACAACTACGAGTGGTCGCTCGGCACGTCCAAGCGCTTCGGCATCGTGCACGTCGACTACTCGACTCAGGAGCGCACAATCAAGGCGTCGGGCCGCTATTACGCGTCGGTCATCGAGTCGAACGGCGGAGTGTTGTCGAAGTAACGCGTTCGCCGCCTTCATTTCGCGTAGCGGATAGTGACGATCGACGGACTCTTCCTGACGTGCACCTCGGCGCCGCGGATGGCGGCGGGAACGCCGTCGACTGCAGCCGAGAGAATCGGCTGGTCGAGCGGGCTGTAGACAACGATCCCGCCGGGCGGCATCCTGATTCCCGCGCGCAGATTGATGGTGACTACTTTGCCCGACGCGTGCATGTCGTAATTGATGGGACCGTACTCCGTGCTCAGGTTCGAGACCGTGATGCCAGGATCCTGTTTGACCCACTCCTCTCTTACTCCGGCGCCGATCACCAGGCTGCTGTCGCTCTCCCGCTCGTAGGCGAGCATGTCGAGGAAGCTCCTGATGTAGTCGCTGCCGACCCAGGTGTGAGGCATGTCGCCGATGAACCTGGGCGTCTTGGGATCGTGGTATACGACCTCTGCCCACTGGTGCCACGCCGCCGGTCGCTGACCATCGAAGAAGAAGTCGAGCAGCTCGTGCGCGCGCGCGCGCTGGCCCAGCTGCACCTGCACTCCGACGTTGCGCAGCTCGTACGGTGTGTACGAGTCCCACGGCTTCACGCCAGCGATGCGCTGGCGCGCTTCCTGGAAATATTTGTCGAAGGTTCGATTGAGCAGAGGGCCGGGTAGTCTTCCTGCTTCACCGACCGGAGTCACCGCGATTGTCGTCGACGTCGGGTCGAAATCGGCGAGCTCCACCGAGCCGGGGATGTAGTCGATCCGGCGACTCA
>DASXGU010000128.1:0-3584 GCA_036488915.1 Gemmatimonadaceae bacterium
GCGGATTGAGCTCGCTCGAGAAATCACGCGGCTCACCCGTCGACTCCGGCCGCGGCCGCGGCGGATAGACCTTGAGCGTCTCGGTCACGCCACCCCTTCGAGCAGCGTCGAGCGAGATGTCACCACGGCGGTGAGGTCGAACGCTTCGGCGAATTTCGCCGTGACGCGATCCCTGGCGTCCTGCATCGACACGTCGGGGGTGCCGACCTCGCGGGCGATCGACGTCATGTCGACGCCATCGATACCGCACGGGACGATGAGGTCGAAGTAGGATAGGTCGGTGGTGACGTTGAGGGCGAAGCCGTGCCAGGTGACCCAATCGCGGGCGTGGACGCCGATCGACGCGATCTTGCGCCCGCGGGTCCAGACGCCCGTGTACGCCGGGTTGCGCTCTCCGGGAACGCCGTAGTCGGCGAGTGCATTGATCAGCGCTTCCTCGATCTTGCGCAAATACCAGTGCAGATCTTGGCGGTGACGCTTGAGGTCGATGATCGGGTAGCCGACCAGCTGTCCGGGCCCGTGATAGGTGACGTCTCCGCCTCGCTCGGCCTCGTGCGTCTCCACGCCCTTCGACTTGAGGAATTCCGGCGAAGCGACGAGGTGCTTTTCCTTTGCGGCCCGGCCGAGTGTTACGACAGGCGGATGCTCGAGGAGAAGCAGAACGTCCTGCGACAGCGCGCCGGCGATTCTGTCGCGCGCGATATTGCGCTGCAGCTCCAGAGCTTCGGCGTAGGGGACCCTACCGAGGGAGACGGTCCATAGCTCGCGGTCAGCCACGGTCCGGCACCCTCATCACGCGTCCAGAACCTTGCCCATGGAATCGAGAGCTGCCTGGGCGATCGCTTCGGACATCGTGGGGTGGGCGTGGATCGCCAGGTCGACTTCCTCGACGGTGAATTCGTTCTCTCGCGCGACCGCAAGCTCGTGGATCATCTCGGTGGCGTGGGCGCCGATGATGTGCGCACCGAGTATCTCACCGTACTTGGTGTCGCGAATGATCTTCACGAAGCCTTCGGTTTCACCCGACGTCCGGGCGCGCCCGTTGGCGGAAAAGGGGAACCTGCCGACCTTGTAGTCGATCTTCTTCTCTTTCACCTGCGCCTCGGTCATGCCGATGGACGCGACTTCGGGATGACAGTACGTCGCGTTCGGAATATTGCCGTAGTTCACCTTGTGGACGTGCTGCTGGCCGGCGAGGAATTCGGCGAATACCACCCCTTCGCGCTGGCCCTTGTGGGCGAGCATTGGCGGCCCGGCGACGTCGCCGATGGCGTAGATGCCTTTGACCGAGGTCTCCATCCGCTCGTTGATCTTGACGAACCCACGATCGGTGAGCTGCACCCCAAGCTCCTTGATGCCTATGTCCTCGATGACCGGCGCGCGGCCCGCTGCGACCAGAACCTTTTCGACTTCGAGATCCTGTTTTTTGCCGGCGACGTCGATGCTCATCGTGACCGAGTTCTTGCCGACCTTGACGTTGCTGACTTTGGCGCCGGTGACGACATCGATCTTCCGCTTCTTGAAGCTTCTGGCGAGCTCGGTGCCGCAGTCGGCGTCCTCGAGCGGCAGGATTCCGGGAAGGACTTCGACAAGAGTGACCTGGGTGCCGAAAGCGGTGAAGACATCGGCGAATTCACATCCCACGGCGCCGGCGCCTATGATGGCCATGGTCTTGGGCGCCTTCTCGAGAATGAGGGCTTCGTCGGAGGAAATGACCGTCGTCTTGTTGAGCTCGAGCCCAATCTGGGGCAGGCCTTTTACGCGCGAGCCCGTGGAAATGACGACGGCTTTCTTGGCGTCGTGCTTTTCTTCCTTACCGTCGACTTTCACCGTCACGCTGTTCTTAGCGGTGATTTTCCCGACGCCTTTGATCCAGGTGATCTTGTTCTTCTTGAAAAGGTACTCGACGCCCTTGGAGTTCTGGTTGCTGACGGCTCGGGAGCGCTTCATCGCCACACCGAAGTCGAGCTGAACGTCGCCGACGGTGATGCCGAAATCCTTGGCGTGGGAGACGCGGGTGGCGAGCGACGCAGATTCCAGGAGGGCTTTGGCTGGAATGCAGCCCCAGAGCACGCAAGTGCCGCCGAGCCCCTCGCGCTCCACTACTGCAACGGTCATCCCCAGCTGAGCAGCGCGGATCGCGCCGACGTAGCCTGCCGGTCCGCCACCTATGAAAATCACGTCGTAAGAAGCCATGAAATAGCGATTGGTTAGAGCTTTCGATGAGGCGATCAGCTGATAAATCTAGCTGTCCGAGCCCAAATCAGGTCGTCCGGAACGCGATGCAAAACCAAAGTTGGGGCAGACCCGATGAGCAGGCCTACTGTGCAGGCTGGAATGAACGCGTTTGCAGCTGAGTGCAGACGTGAGGTGTGGTACGCTCGCAGGTCCCGGGAGGACGCCGCTGGGTCCGTCAGATCACCAGTGACAGCGGGTTCTCGATGTAGCGACGAACTGTCTGAAGAAACTTCGCGCCGGTCGCGCCGTCGATGGCTCGGTGGTCGCAGCTCATGGTGACGCGCATGCGCTGGCGCACCTCGAGCTGTCCCTCGACGACAACGGGTTTCTCCTCGACGCCCCCGATGGCGAGAATGCCCGTCTCGGGTGGATTGATGATGGCCGTGAACTGGTCGATCCCGAACATCCCGAGGTTGGATACCGAGAATGTCGAGCCTGTGTACTCCTCGGGCGTCAGCTTTCGCTCGCGGGCTTTGCCGGCGAGCTCGCGGGCCCTGGCGGAAATCTCCCAGAGAGTCATCCGATCAGTATCGAACAGCACCGGCGTGATCAGCCCGTCTTCGACCGCAACCGCCATCGCGACGTGAATGCGATTGAACTTCCGTATCTTGTCGCCCAGCCAGTGGGCGTTGACCTCCGGATGTTCAGCCAAGCCCAGAGCGACCGCCTTGATGACGATGTCATTGAAGGAAGCTTTGTATTCCGGGCCCATCTCAGAGAGCTGAGTGCGCATCTCCGCAGCCCGGGTGACATCGAACTCCGCGGTGAGGAAAAACGTCGGGATTGGGCCGTTTGATTCGCTGAGTCGCTTGGCGATCGTCTTCCTGATCTGGGTGAGCGGCACATCCTTGAAGTCACCTTCTGTCGCCAGCCGCGCGGCGGCCGCAGAACGGCCAGCGCCACCACCTGTTGCCCTGGCGTTCTCGATGTCGCGCTTGACGATGCGTCCACCGGGGCCGGTCCCCTGAATGCCGCCGAGCTGAATTCCGCGCTCGCTGGCGAGTCGCCGAGCGAGTGGCGAAGTCCGCTGGCGTCCACCTCCTGCGGGAGCAGCGGGATGCGAAGCTCCGTTGCCCTGCTGTCCGGTGGGGACTGCCGGGGGACGCGGTGGTGCCGGCCGCGGCGGCGCGCTCGGAGGAGCGGCGCCCTGTCCCCCAGCTTTCTGCTGCGGGGGCGCGGATGCCTCACCTTGCGACTGCGCGGGTGTTTGCGGGACGGGGCTTGGCGTCGCGCTCTCTTTGGTGGCGGCTACTGCCTGGTTCGCCGGGGCGGCCTGCGCCGAGGCGGCGGGAGCGGCTGCGCCCGCGCCGCCAACGATGGCGTCGATATTCTCGTCGGGTGCGGCG
>DASXGU010000205.1:0-7595 GCA_036488915.1 Gemmatimonadaceae bacterium
GCCGGGTCGAACGCGAGGCTGGATCGCACCACCTGCTTCGCCGGTGCCAAAGAAATCCAACCCCATATTGTCGTCGCTGCGAGGAGAACCGCGACCGTGGTGATACCGTAGAGCACGTGAGGCAGGCGACCGATCGACCGACCTCGAGCGACGGCCCTTTTCGACGGACTGGAAAGCCTGAACGCGGGATTCAACACCTTGCCCGCTGGAGCCGTATCGCCGGCGAGCGTTCGAACGCGCGCGAGCTCGCGCAACAGCTCAGGAGCGCCGTCGTGACGCTTGGCAGGATCTTTTTGCATCAACCGCCGAACGAGCTGTTCCAGCGTTGGCGAGAAGCCGTCTCGGTCCGTGGAAAGCGGTAGGGGCTCATCGTGAAGGATTGCGTGCGCGATCGCGACCTCCTCGTCGCCACCGAATGGCTTCCTTCCTGTGAGCATCTCATAGAGCACAACGCCAAGCGCCCACTGGTCGGCGCGTCCGTCAACGTCCCCACCCCGCACTTGCTCGGGCGCCATGTAGGAAACGGTTCCGAAACGGACGCCGGATTCACTGCGACTCTGATCGCGCGCTTTGGCCAATCCGAAGTCGAGGATGCGCACGGTGCCGTCGGGCAGGAGCATGACGTTGCCCGGCTTCAGATCGCGGTGCACGATTCCGGCGGCGTGCGCGGCTTGCAGCCCCTCGGCGATCTGTCGGACGATCTCCAAGCTTTCACGCACCCCAATCGGACCATCGCGGCTGAGTCGCGCGCGGAGGGTTTCGCCCCGATACAGCGCCATCGCCAGAAAGAGCCAGCCTTCGTCGCTCGCTCCGACTTCGTGGATGGTACAGAGATTTGGGTGATCGAGAGCAGCCGCCGCGTGCGCTTCGCGAAGGAACCGCGCCTTGGCGGCGGTGTCGAGGTTAAAGTGGGGCAGGAGAAACTTCAACGCCACGACGCGATGCAACCGCGTGTCTTCGGCGCGATAGACGACGCCCATACCGCCGGAGCCAAGCGCTTCGCGGAGTACGAAGTGAGAGATGGTGCGCCCGGTGAGCCCGAGCGGATCCGGAGCGAGACCCCCGGCGGGCAGCAGGGCGGCGTCAATCGGTGCGAGTTGTGCGCTCGCTTGAGCGTCGGCCTCCAGCAACGACTCGAGTGCTCGATGCAGCTCGGGATCCATGCTCGCCAGCATCGCGAGCCGGGCGTTGCGGTGCGGCACGTCCAGGCTGACCAGCTGATCGAAGCTGACCTGAATTTCTTCCCAGCGTTGGGAATTCATCCGAGCGGCTCGCCCTTGAGCTCGAGCGCGAGCCAGGCTCGGGCGGAGCGAAGCTCCCGTTTGACCGTCGCCAACGACACACCTAACGCAGTCGCGCTTTCCTCGAGCGAGAGCCCTGCAAAATACCGATGCTGTAGCAGTTGTCCCTGCCGCGGACTGAAGGTACCGAGTCGCGTCAGCGCGTCATCGAGCTCCGTGACCCGCTCCAGATTTTCATCCGAGACCCACAGCGTCTCATCGAGCTCCAGCGCCGCGGTCCCGCCTCCGCGCTTGGCGGCCAGACGCGCACGTGCCCGGTCGACGAGAAGATTGCGCATGACCTCGGACGCCAGCGCCAGGAAATGGGCACGGTCGGGTACGTCAACCTGTGGAGCGTCCGCTAGCCGGAGATAGGCTTCGTGAACGAGCCCGGTGGTGTTGAGCGAGTTCTCGTCGGGTGAGCCGCGAAGCCGCCGATGAGCGAGCTCGCGTAACCGCTCGTAGACAATGGGGATTAGGCGATCGCGAGCACTCTGGTCCCCGCCGCTCCAGCGCTGGAGCAGACCTGTGACCTCGGATGCGGAAGTTGCCATGCGTCCCTCCGCCGGTTGGGCGCCGGCAGGGATAGCATAGGATTTCTTACCGGAGGCGGCAAGGTCGGTGAGCCGTTTCGGCGGGCGATTCCGTTCCTGAAGGGTGAAAGCGTGTGTCTCCCTTCATCGTCTGCCAGGAGGTTCTGTGTCGCTCGGGACATCTCGTGCTCCGCTCCGCGGAGTGATCGTCAGCATGTGCGCCTGTGGATTCGTAGCGTTGGCTGGCTGTTATCACCGGCCAAACCTGGAAGAGGATCAGCCTGTCGATCTGCGGCCATCAGCGCTTGCGAGCCAATCAGGCGACCAGCAGCCGGCCCGGCACTTCTCAGGCGTCGACCTGGTCCCCACCCAGAACGGCGGCTTCGCGATCCATTTGCTCAGTGGCTTCGCGCTGAATCACGATCCGCTCTACATCATAGATGGTGCGCCCATGACGATCGACCCGATTCGCGGGATCGACTGGTTCAAGATCGAGGACATTGCGGATTTGAAGGTCGTCAAAGATCCGGCGGAGCTGGCGGTTTATGGCCCGCGTGGCGTGAACGGAGTCGTCGTCATTACCACCAGGCAGGCTCCAGGGCGAAAGCGGCGATCATAAACGACGCCTATGGCGAGGCGATTCCAGGGGACTGGAGTCCGGTCAGTCGGCGGTTCGGAGGCCTGCTGAAGTACGAAACCGCCACTAGCGCGAGAAGCCCCACCGGCAGAACCCATTTCGCGCCGCCCTCTGACAAGTAGGAAGAGATCGTCGCCATTACCAGGGCGAACGTCACCCCCGCGTACGCCCATTCCTTGAGCAACGCCAATCCCGGCAGGAGCAGCACGATGGCTGCTATAGGCTTCGCAATTCCGAGAACTATTCGGAGGTGCTGCGGATAGCCGGCTTTGGCGAATCCGGCAACCACCTCGGGACTGCCGGTGAGGTATGAGATAGAACCGAGCAACGCGAGGCACGCGAGTCCCGTGCTGATCCAGTAGACAGCTTTCCCCGCCATGAAATCTCCGGTCAGTGTTGTCGCAGCCAAATCCCGCACCGTGACGGCTTGACACTCGGCCGTCGTCAGGCCGTTTGCGGTCCCGGCGCAGGTAGTTGCAGTTTAGAGCTTCCGCGTTTTTCAAGGTAGTCTCCATGACCCCCTTTCAAACGAATCGCCCCTGCCAGACGCCAAAGATACGCTCGGCCTGACTGAACCCATCTCGCGCCGCGACTTCGTCAACGGCATTCTCCTAACCGGCGCCGGCCTCCTGCTCCACCACCAAGCGCCAACGACCGCGCCCGGGGATGCCTTCAACGGCTACGGCGGAATCGGCGACTACGCGCACTCCAATGGCAATACCTGGGAAGTTCTGAGCGCCGGACACGCAATGCGCGACGGCGCCTTCGAATCCCGCATCGCCAGGGCCACCGACACCGGGGAGATGTACGACCTCGTCGCCATCGGCGGCGGAATCTCGGGACTCGCCGCGGCGGTCTTCTTCCAGAAATACCGTGGTGGTCGCTGCCTGGTAATTGATAATCACATGATCTTCGGCGGCGAGGCGAAGCGCAACGAATTCCTCGTCGACGGACAGCACCTCACCGCGCACCAGGGCTCGGCGATCTTCCTCGTGCCGGGGAAAGGCGGTTACACCGAGCGATTCTACGACATGATCGGAATGGATCGCCGCGCATTCAACTATCAGGCGTGGCGCGGACCCGCGCCCGAGATTCCGGTCAGTCACTCGCCCTACGATATCGCCGATCAGAAACACTACGGGTTCTACTTCACATCCCAATTCACCGGCCAGCCCGGGAAGTGGGTGATGGATCCGTGGGGACGGCGACTGGAGGGCGCGCCGATCAGTGAGTCCGTAAAAGCAGAGCTGCTGCGCTGGGGGACGGACCGCGTTCCGTTCGCGGGGCCCAAGACCGAAGGCGACGAGATCGCGCGACAGCTCGACTCCATCACCCTCGAAGATCACCTGATGGCGCGCTACAACTTGAGCCGCGAGACGGTGCGCAAGTATCTGTCGCCGACCGAGGGGGGTGGCTATGGTCTCGGGCCCGACGTGCTGTCCGCGTATTGCAACTACGCAATCGAGAATCAGTGTCCCGAGGACGGCGACGACTCACTCGGAGACCAGATGTTCCCCGACGGCAACAGCGGATTCGCGCGACTGATGGTCAAGACGCTCATTCCCGACGCGATCACCGGTCCGCGCACAGTCGACGCGGTCTGGCAGAATCGCGTCAACTTCCGCGCGCTCGATCGCTCCGGCCAGGCGACACGACTTCGGCTCAATTCCACAGTCGTTCGCGTCGAGCACGCCGGCAATCCGTCGAGCGCGCCGCACGTCGTCATCACATATGCCAAAGGCAACCGCCTCTACAAAATCAAAGCGCGCCGAGTGGTGATGGCGGGCGGGAGCTGGACGACCAAGCACGTCGTCACTGATCTCCCGGCGGCGCACCGCGACGCGTACGCGCAATTTTTTCGCTCCCCCGCGTTGATGGCCAACATCGCGGTGCGCAACTGGCGTTTCCTATACAATATCGGGCTGACTGGATGCCGCTGGTTCGGCGGACTCGGCGACTATCTCAACGTCAAGAGAGACGCGCTCGTCGGCAACGAGCCACGCACCATCGACCCCGATTCGCCGACGGTACTCACTATAAAGGTATTGTTTGCCCAGCCTGGACTACCCATAGGAGAGCAGGGCGCCCAGGGACGCGCGAAGCTGCTCGGCACTTCCTTCGCCCAGTACGAGAGAGCCTTCCGCGAGCAGATGGGTGACATGTTCGCTCCTGGCGGATTCGATCCGCGCCGGGACATCGCGGGAATCATCCTCAATCGCTGGGGCCACGCCTACGTGAACCCGCAGCCCGGGTTCTTTTTTGGAATCAACGGCAAGCCGGCGCCGAGGGATGTGCTGAGGAACCAGCCGCACGGGCGAATTGCGTTTGCGAACACTGATCTCGCCGGTGCCAGCGACCATCGCAACTCCATCCGCGAGGCCGATCGCGCGGTGAAGCAGCTCATTTAGCGATGTGAAGAGTGGCACGCCAGCACGCCACTCACCTCATTTTCGGTCGTAAACGAGTCGGAAGTGCAATGGATCGGTGCTGGGACCAGCCACGGGCTGGACATCTATCTCGCGCGTCATGGTCTTCCCGTCGGCTGACCGATAGACGCGGCCCGTCTGGAGCGCAACCGGTCGACCTTGGACCGATATCGTGCTCACGAAGGTCGACGTGTCCCCCTGGATCTTGGTCGTGGTGTGAATCGTCGCGCCATTCGGAAGATCCGTCGTCGTCTCTCCGCCGCCTATGGGGAATTTGACCACGAGATGCTGCATCCCTTGTCCGCCGAAGTCGCTTGTCGCGTCGACCTGGTACATCGCACCCACACGTGTGACGACTGAGGAGTCAATGGTCGGCGGTGCCATGGTGCCGAAGTCACTTTTGCCGCGATTGATCACCCAGGTGCCGGTGAGGTCCGGGCCGGCGGGCGGCGCCTGCTGGGCGGCCGAAATGCCGCTCGAGCCAGCGACGAGGCCGACAACGATGAGTAGACGAATTCCTGTTTTCATACAACTATAGGAGGGGGTTGAGAGGAGCGTACGATGCGATCCTACAACATTGTGCTCCCCTGTCAAGGAGCCTGTGAACCAAAGGCTTGACGCGCTCCTCACGATCGGCGACGATACCACCCGGTCAATCAGCGCCAAGAGTCGTTTCGAATGAACCGTCGCCTTTTCTTCTGTCCCATCACATCCTCGGAGGAGGTTCAGAGGCGGCTGGGGGTCGAAGTATGAAATCGCGGCCCGTAATTGTCGGCCTTGGCGAAGTGCTGTGGGACGTTTATCCGGGCGCCGCGCGCTTCGGCGGCGCGCCGGCGAATTTCGCCTGTCACGCGGCCAGCTTCGATGCGGAGTCGTGGTTGGCGAGCGCCGTCGGTGTCGACGAAATGGGAGACCGGGCGCTCGACAGTCTCCGCCAGCACGGAGTTGAATCCGGATGCGTAGCCCGCGATCCGGAACACCCCACCGGCCGGGTCGACGTCTCCCTCGATTCTCTGGGACGCGGCGCCTACGAATTCGCCGATGACTCTGCCTGGGATCACATGCCCAGGTCGAACGCGCTCGACTCACTCGCCCGCCGCTGCGACGCCGTTTGCTTCGGCACGCTGGCGCAGCGATCGGCGCAGTCGCGTGACACGATCCAGCAATTCGTGAAGACGACTCCGTCCAGCGCGTTGCGGATGTTCGACGTCAATCTCCGGCATCAGTTCTACAATGCCGTGATCATGAACCAATCGCTGGAACTGGCAAACTCCCTCAAGCTGAATGAGGAAGAGCTGCCGATCGTCGCACGGCTATGTGGCGTTGACGAATCCACACCCGCCGATGCCATGCGTGCCCTGATGGACATGTACTCGCTCCGTCTGGTTGCTCTGACGCGCGGACCTAACGGCGCAACGCTCATTACGGAGGCCGAGGAATCGACATCTCCGGCTCTGGCCACCACGGTCGTCGATACCGTTGGGGCCGGCGATGCGTTCACCGCGGCAGTGGTGATTGGTTTTCTCGCCGGGATGCCACTCGCCGATGTCAACGCGCACGCGAATGCGGTCGCATCGTTCGTATGCTCCCGCCCGGGCGCTGTTGCGGCGCTTCCCGAATACCTGAGAACCGCTGCTCCAGCAGGCAACAGCTGAATCCTGGTCGCGCCACTTAGTGGGAGATCAAAGCGAGCCAGACGGCGGTACAGTCTCTGGCTCGCTGCATTTATCGCCGCGCTGCTAAACGTCGCTCCGTTCAGTTGCGGTTCGTTCCCGCCATCGGCAAAATGAACCCATGCCACTCGGCCGATCGATCCTCCTTGCCGCGTCGCGCAGCAAGACCCTCAACGACTTCGCGCTCCATAGTGGATTCGTAAAGCGCGCGACCAGGCGATTCATGCCCGGTGAGCACGTAGAGGACGCCCTTGCTGCCGCCGCGCAGATCGCCGCGACCGGACGCGGCATCGTCTTCACCCAGCTCGGGGAGTCGATCACGCGCGCGGAAGCCGCCGAAAAAGTCCGCGACCACTATCTGTGGTTGTTCGATCGCATCGCGGAGCTGCGCCTCCCCGCCCACATCAGCGTGAAGCCCACCCAGCTCGGGCTCGACCTGTCGATCGATCAGTGCGAGCGCCAGCTCCTCGAGCTCGCCGCCAGTGCAGAGCGGAGCGGCTCTGCTCTTTGGCTCGACATGGAGAACTCTCCGTACGTCGATCGAACGCTGGATCTCTACCGCTCAATTCACGAGAAGCATCCAGCCACTGGCGTAGCGATGCAGGCGTATCTGCGTCGCACGCCCGACGATCTCGCGAAGCTGATGCCGCTCAAGCCAATGGTCCGGCTCGTCAAAGGCGCGTATGACGAACCCGCGCGAATCGCTTTCGAGAAAAAGGCCGACACCGATCACGCATATTACGATCTTGCCTCGGGAATGCTCGACGCTGCCCGCACCGATCAGTGCACCCCGATATTCGGCACCCACGATTCAGCGCTGATCGCGCGCATCGCTGAGCGCGCCAAGGCGCTGGGCGTGGGAAAGACCGGCTACGAAGTCCACATGCTGTACGGCATCCGCGACTCGGCCCAGCGGATGCTTGCCGCCGAGGGGCACACCGTCAAGTGTCTCATCAGCTACGGGTCGGCGTGGTATCGCTGGTACATGCGGCGGTTGGCCGAGCGACCGGCAAACGTGTTGTTCGTCGTCAGGTCGCTGATCTCGT